>NZ_DBFEGU010000023.1:0-31963 GCF_048329335.1 Eggerthella sp.
CCGTTGTGCGGTACTCGCCATCTTCCTGCACGGTTTCCAACGTGCCGTCGTGACGGTCGGCGAGGGTTTTGAGGATGTTCAGGCCCCAGCCGTGCTCGGGAAGGCGGTCGCCGCGCGAACGGCGCGGAGCGCGACGGGTCTCGCCAGGTTCAGCCGGCGCGCAACTGTTCTCCATCCGCACTGCCAGATAGCCGGCATCCACACGTGCTTTCAGCTTGATGAACCGCGCGCCCTCCGGCACCTTGCCGCATGCGCTGACAGCGTTGTCCAGCAGGTTCGAGAACACCGCGCACAGCTCCACGCTCGGCAGAGAGACATCGTCGGCCAGCGCCAGATCGAGCTCGAGTCGAATGCCTCGCTCCGCACATACGGCAGCCTTCATCGAGACGAGGGCATCGACCACCTGGTGCTCGCACGAGCGCTTGCAGGACGAATCCATGATGCCGACCGCCTTCATCAGCCCCCGCGATGCCTGTTCGGCCTCTTGCCGTTGCAGCAGATCGTCCACCGCCGCTAGCTCGCGTGCGACGTCTTCGCGAACGCGGCGCGCTTCGTCGATGTCCGCCGATAAACGCCGCAAATACCGTTCCTGCGCTTGCAACTGCTCTTCCAGCAGACGCACACGCTCGCGGGACAGCTCGCGCTTCTCGGACTCCTCCAACGCTTTGAACAGCACGAGATCGACCGGTCCGCACAGGGCGCCCACGACCGCGACCAGCGCGAACATCCAAAAAGGCAGCTCGTAGGCAATCGCATAATAAAAGAGGAACGCAACGATGCACAGCTGGCTGAACGGGAACAAAAGGTTAATCAAAAGACGCGTCGGGGGCACGCCGCGCAGCCGGCGCGCCAGCACCGCCATAATCGCGCACATCAGCAGCAGCACGCCTACCGCGATGATCATCCGCACGATCATAAGACTGCCTCCTCGCTTCGGCGGGTATCGTTAAGCACCTCGGCCATGCAGGCAAGATGTTCGTGGGCCTCTTGAAAGTTGCCGCGTTCCGACAGGGCAAGCACCACCTGTACGTGGTTGCCCATATCGTGCCGCACCTTCAAGGTATGCTCAATGTCCGAAACGAACTCCCCGCAACGCGCGAGATACCGATCCAGCTGCTCTTCGAGCATCGTCGCACGGACATCGTCGCGCCGCTTTTGGGCGAAGCGACCCATAGCCTCAAACAGCAGCAGATCGACCGCGAAACCGACAAGCGCCAGCACCACGCTTGCGCCGTAATACGTCATCGATTCCTGGATGTAGCCGAGCGGTAAAAGGATCATCACGTTCACCAGAACAAGCTGTTCCAAGGAAAAAAGCACGGGCAGCCATTCGCCCATTCCCCGTTCCTGAGCGCTGCCGAAACGGTTCAGCAGCATGCAGAGCATCGCGAGAAGCGGAACGAGCAGAGCCATATGAGCCGCATGAGTCAGGAAAAAAGCGCCAAGATGCGTTCGAACGGCCTCGTAATCGGCGACCGGCGTGCCGGTCATCGACATCCACAGGGCGCCGCCGGGCAGCTCCGCGAAGAAAAGCACCAGATGCGCCAGCGTCACGACGAGAATCCTGCGCGCGAGGCTTCCCTGCGATAGGAATATGGGAATGAGGGCGAGCGGCACGGAGGCCGCCAATCTGAACTCGACGCTCATGCTTGAACGAAACGAGGAGATAAGCAGCACGAAAACAAGTTCCAGCACCCAGAACAGGGAGAGCCTGCGAATATTGAGCATCTTGGTGAGCGCATAGGCGAACACCAATTGCACGGGAACGACCCCGATGATGTCGAGGAGAGCATCGGGCATACGAGAGCCTCGCCGTCCTACAGCTTGGATTGCACGCGCGAGAAGACAGCTTCGCGCACGAATTTGCGGCGCTTCTGGCTCACGGGCACAACCTGGTTCGACGAGAGCACCACGCTGTCCGCTTTGAGCTCCTTGACGTGATCCATGTTTACCAGGAAGCTCTTATGGCATTGGATGAACGAAGCAGGCAGCTCGGCAGCGAGGTCGGACAACGACGCGTACGCTTCGATCTCCTCGGCTCCCGCATGGATGCGTACTTTGCGCCGATCGCTTTCGATATAGCTGATCCTGCTCGGCTCGACAAGCACTACCCTGCTTCCAAGCCGAACGCTCAGGGGCTTGCTCGAGTCGGCCTCGAGCCGCTCGAGCACGCGGCTCAACGCGTCGTCCAAGTCGTCCTGCGCGAACGGCTTTACCAGAAAATACAGATGCTCTGTGCGGTACACGCTCGTGCAGTATTCGACGAAGCCGGTGACGTAGATCACCTGCGTGCCGCACCCTGCGGGGAAATACCGCTTCACGAGGTCGATGCCGTTCGCGTCTTCCGAGCCCAGCTCGATATCCATCACGAGAACGTCAATGGCCGGTTCCTCCGCAAGACGCGCCGTCAAAGATTCGGCGTCGACAACATGCTCGATGGCGAGCTCGCCGCCACGCGGGGAGCATTCGATCATGCTCCGGATGATCTCGGCTTGGGCGGCATCGTCTTCTACTATTACGACCTGGTACATGGCATCGGCTAACGTCTCTGGTTTGCATGGAGGGGATAAGCGTGCTGCGCTCCACGAGATTATATACGATGAAGCTTTTGCCCCTTCCGGGTTTTTCGGTCACTTCGGCAAATATAATGACCGAAACGATGATATATGATCACGGGCGCGCACATAGTCGCCTCTCTCGGCAAGCGCCATAGCCGCATGAGCCTGGTTTCGCACGTCGTGGCGCATCCTCGCCGTCTGCTCGACCTCCAAGACGAACGCATTGCACTGCGCAAGACACGCATCCAGCTGACCCTGCAACAGCGCGGCTCGCTGATCCTCATGCCGCTTGCGAGCGTAGCGGTCCATCGAAGCGAACAGCATCGCATCCACGACGAAGCACCCGATCGCAAGCACCGACATGCCGTAGAAGAGCACGCTGGAACCCAGGCGGGCATACACCCCTGCAATCAGGGGAACCGTCAGCAGAAGAGCCTGCACGACCGGAAACCAGAGGAACAGCCGCAAATTCATCGATCCCGCAGACTCGCCGCGTTGTAGAGCGAGGCGCAGCGCGGCGAACAGCGCTATCATCAAGACGAGATGGACCGCGTGCATGATCGCGAACTCTCCGAGATGCGCCCGCGTATTGTCGTAATCGATGATGTCGATTCCCGTCATGCCGTACCACAACGCCGTCCCCAGCACTTCGGCGATCATGATTGCCACGTTCATGAGCGCAATGACGAACACTTTTCGCGCAGGACGCTCGTCTGCCATGAGGAAGGGCAGCACGCCTCCCGTGAACACGAGGTAGGCGAAGCGCATCCCTGTTCCCGCATCGCCGCGCGTCAACACTACCACGAGCATGCAGCTTGACATAAGAAGGTAGAATGCGGCCCTGTTGCGCATATGCAGCACGCGGCTCCAGGTGTAGATGATGACCGCTTCCACCGGAGCAGTGCCCAGTACGTCGAGCATCGTGTTCGACAGATGCATACCCTCTAAGCCTCCAGAGAGGCGACAACACAAGGCACGACGAGGGTGCTCATTGTTCGCAGGTGGGCGGCTTTGGCGGATGCATCCGCGATCATCGAAACTCCTTCAACCGGGTCTGTCCCCAGCAGGGTACCACGCCAACAGCGCTATAAACTGATGCCGTAGGTCATATGCATCATGTAGAACGCGAAACGCATCACGAAGATGCCGGCGAACACCAGCGCAGACGCGATGGCGGCCGATGCAACCGAGATGCCGCGCCCGCGCATGAGCGGAAGAGCGTCCACTGCAACCCCGGCTACCGCAAGCAGGAAGAAAACCGTCGCCATCGCGCCATACGTCGGTACAAGCTGTTCTGCGGACACAAGGTAGTTTCTCATCGTAAGTACGCTCATGCCTTGGGCGACGTACACGCCCGCATTCGCTAGGAGAACTGCGGACGAGAGGGCGAGCAGCATCCCGCCCACCCGGCTTTCTAACGGCGACCACCGCGAGAACCGCAAGCAGAAAAGAGTCAGAACCGGGCCGCCCACCAGCGCGTTCAAGCACAACGCGACGGGAACGAAGGGCGTGTCCCAGGTGACCACCGTCCTGCTGGCGTAGGCGAACGACGGCGAGCCTGTTTACCAGGACCGCATCTCCAAGCAGACCGCCCGCATCTGCCAGGAGTTCCGCCTGAGCGCACGAGAAGCCGAGGTCATGGAGCACATCGTGCGCGGCAAGACCGTGGTGCGCATCGCCGAGGAGCTGGTGATCTCCGAGAACACCGTGCGCATGCATTCGAAGCGCATCTACGCCAAGCTCGACATCCACAAAAAGCAGGACCTCATCGACCTCGTAGACTCGTTCGACCCCGAACCGTGAAGCTAACCGAGAACCGAAAACAGCAATCCGAACGTCCTTTTTAGTGCGCGACGGTTTGCACAGAATCGGCAACGGGCTTCACATCGAACGCGAGACCAAGGCTGTCGAGTATTTTCACAACGGTTTGAAATCGAGGATTCGAGTCGTCGGATAGGGTTCGATACAAGTTCTCTCTATTCAATCCCGTGGAAGCCGCAACCGAAGACATCCCTTCAGCCCTTGCCACGACACCGAGCGCATGCTCAAAATATCCAGGATCCCCGTCTTTGAGAGCCTCGCTGAGGTACTCGGCAATATCGTCAGGCGAAGCAAGATGATCTGCAGCATCCCACGTCCTCGTCTCAAGCATGTCGCTCCCTCCATTCGCTCAAAAGTTCTCGGGCTTTCTTGATATCGGCAGTCTGGGTCGATTTGTCGCCTCATTTAAGAGCCTTTGCTTGTTCGAGGCGTTGCTTGAGATATTCGTAGTGAGCGCTTTCTTCGGCGGTCCATGCTCCGAAGAGGATGCGTTCGAGCGCTTCGCTCGCCGGTTCTTCGTCGTCCGCGCTGGAGAAGAGGCGCTGCTCGCTGCGCGAGTACAGGCCTATATCGTCGAACATGCCCGACTCTTCCAACACCTTCAAATTGCCGACGATGCTCTTGACGATGGAAAGGTGGTGCGCCGGATCGACCGCGCGCGGCTCCGTTCCGGCGATGCGCATCTGCTCGTATCGCAACTGGCAGCTGATGAGCGATATCTCCGGCTTAACCGCCATGAGCGCCAACGATACGCTATACCCGCGATCACGTAGGAGCCGCGCAGTCTTCAGGGGGACTTCGGACGTGCGCAACGTCCCTTCGATAATGAGGTTGTATCCCATAATGGAGAGCGCATCGATAATCGCCTCGACCATCCGACCGGCCCACGCCGCCGTATGTGCAGGCGAGTCGATGCCGTATTGGGCGCAGATCTGTTTATATCGCGGATGAAAAGAACGGTACTCGTCACCGTTAACGACAATCACGTTACCGTTCATCGCATTGCGAAAGACGTTGTGAAGAGTCGTCTTCCCTGCTCCGCTCTGGCCGCCAAGCAAAATAGCTTGAGGCTTATCCGAAGGCGCAAGACACGCACCGACGACCGATGAGCTGACGATCTCCTGTATTCCTTCATAGAGTTCTTCATCCGAGTAACATTCGATGCTCTCCATGCTATGCGGCCTTCGCTTCGCGGCTCTTCGCCAAAAGCTCTATGCATTCGATTTGGCCCTTGATCTCCGATAGCCTCACCTTGTTCAAATGACCTTCGTCGATAATGCGTCGCTTGGCCAACGCCAGCTGCATGAACGCATCCTCGTACACCGCAGCAGAAATCTCGTCCCCTTTTTCCCGTGCGGCGGCACGCAAGCGAGAAACCTCCCCCAGTAACTGAGCAGCCTGTTCGTTCAGCACTTCTTGCTGCAAGGTGATTTCGTACATTTCGTTAATATCCATGATGTCCCCGTCCTCGTCGAAGGTTACCAGAGCGTAGATGATCTGCTCGGCCTTGCCGCGCTGCTCGTGCGACAGCAAATCTCCGTCGCGTTCGAAGCAATCCCGCATGAAGGCCGGGTTGTCGGCTGCGCGAATGAGGTTCGCGTTCGCCTTGCTGGGCGTCTGCCCGTTCTCGTAGCGTACGACGCTCGCCTCACCCAATCCAAGCAAACGAGCGAAACCCTGCTGCGTCAAGCCGTACTTCCTTCGAATGCGCTTGATGTCTTGAGCCGTCAAATCCTTCGACATGAGTCCTCCTATCAATCGTTTGATTGGTAGGAGTATATCATATGATTTGTTTTGTATCCGATAGAATATAAAAATGAAGGGCGCCGCTGCAAACGACGCCCTTCATCTTGCTCGTGCCGATATTGGGTCTCGCTACGCCCAGTCTCTCCGCATGACCTCCCATTTCGCGTCGCGCGCGGCAACCACGCTGGCGACATCCTCGTCGGTAAGAGCCTTGAAGCGGCCTTGACGGCGCAGGTAGGCTTCGACGCTGGCGAACTCGCGCGGGTTGCGGTTGAGCTTGAACGCCCCGCCCTCGTACTCGGCGAGGTACCACAGGCCGCAGTCGACGATGTCCTTCGAGATGTCCACCGTCTCGTCCACGCCGCAGCCCCAGCCCGTCGGGCACGGCGCCATCACGTGGATGTACTTCGTCCCGCGAATGGAGGCGGCGTGCTCCACCTTGCGCATGAAGTCGTTGAGGTAGCCGATGGACGCCGTGGCCGCATAGGGAATGCCGTGCGCGGCCACGATCTCGAACATGTTCTTCTTCTGCGTCAGGCAGCCGCGCATGTTCGACCCGGCAGGCGTGGTGGTGGTCTTGGCGCCGAACGGCGTGAGCGAGCTTTTCTGGATGCCCGTGTTCATGTACGCCTCGTTGTCGTAACAGATGTACAGCACGTCGTCGTTGCGGTCGATGGCGCCCGACAGCGCCTGGATGCCGATGTCGGCGGTGCCGCCGTCGCCGGCGAAGCCCACCACCGTGCAATCGTCGGGTTTCTTGCCCTGCGCGCGCAGGCCGGCCTCGATGCCGGTGAGCACGCTGGCCGTGGCTGCGAACGGCGTGATCATCGCGTTGTTGGCGAAACTGAGCTGCGGGAAGTTGAAGCCGACGGCGCTCATGCAACCCGCAGGCAGCGCGCACACCGCGTTCGGCCCCAGAACCTTGAGTGCCACGCGCACGGCCAACGACCCGCCGCATCCGGCGCACGCCTTATGACCGAAGAAGAACTCGTCGTCCGTGATGTTCTTGGCGTTGACGGCCATGGCTACCGCCCCCTTTCCGCACCGAGCGCATCCGCCGGAGAATCGATCCCGAGGAACGATACGCGCGGCAGCTCGCCCGTCCCCTCGGCCGCCTGTACGAGCATGCGGTACATGCCATGCACTTGCGCTTCCGATATATCGTCGCCGCCCAAGCCGCCCACGAAGTTGTACGTGGGCACGCCCACGGCCGCTTGCTGCAGCGCGGAGTTCACATTCGTGAACACGGTGCCCTCGGCGCCGAACGACACGTCCTTCTCCAGCACTCCCACAGCCTTCGCGCCGCGCAGCGCCTCGGCGATGAGCGCGCTCGGCATGGGACGCAGGTAGCGGATGCGCAGCATGCCCGCGCGCACGCCCTGGTCGCGCAGCTGCCGCACCACCGAGCGCACCAGCCCGGCCGCCGATCCCAGCGTGACCAGTATCACATCGGCATCGTCGCAGTCCAGCGTCTCGATCATGCCGGGATACTGCCGACCGAACACCTCGGCGAACCGCTGCTCCACCTGGGTGACCACAGCGGGCGCGTCCAGCATGTCGCGATGCTCCCAGTACTTGAAGTAGCGGTTGTACTCGGGACCGGCCGAGAAGCCGATGTTCACGGGATGCTCGAAGTCGAACCGGTTGCCCGCAGGCTCGTAGGGTGGCAGGAACGCGTCGGCCTCGGCGGGTTCGGGCACGTCAACCGTCTCGTAGGTGTGCGTGAGCGCGAACCCGTCGAGGTTCACCATAACGGGCGTTGCCACCGCAGGGTTCTCGGCCACCGCGTACGCCATGAGCGCCAGGTCGAGCGCCTCCTGGTTGTCTTCGGCGTACACCTGGATCCATCCATGGTCGAGCAGCGCCAGCGAGTCGCGCTGGTCGCCGTAGATGTTCCACGGCAGCGCGGTTGCGCGGTTCGCGTTCATCATCACGATGGGGAACCGTCCGCCCGCCGCGTAGGTCAGGCACTCGGCCATGTACAGCAAACCCTGGCTCGACGTGGCCGTGAACGTGCGCGCACCCGTAGCCGACGCGCCGATGGCGCACGACAGCGCCGAATGCTCGCTTTCAACGTGCACGTACTCGGCGGCCAGCGAGCCGTCCTCGACCATCTCGCTCAGTCGCTCCACCACCACCGTCTGCGGTGTGATGGGATACGCGGAAATCACCTGCGGGCGCGCCAAGCGCACGCCTTCGGCGAACGCTTCGTCGCCGGAAAGGAACCGTTTCATCGGGCATCCGCCTCGCTTTCAAGGATCATCGTGATCGAGTTGAACTTGCACGCCTTCGCGCAGATGCCGCAGCCCTTGCAGAAGTCGAGGTCGATGGCGACGGGAGCCGTGGGCTGCATGGACGTGCGCGCAGGTTCGCCCAGTGAGTCAGCGAGCGTTTCCCCGGTGTCCGAGATCGTGGGGATGGCGGAGGCGAAGCGCGCCCCGCAGGAAGTCCCCTCAGGGGATACTTCGGTACGCGAGCCTTCGGCATCGCCGCGAGATCGGGTGCCGGGGGAAGCCGCAGCGTCGGCTGCTTCCGTCGGCTGGCAAGCCGACGGAACCTTGTACACCGTGCCGTCGGGACAGTGGAGGTAGCACTGGAGGCATCCCGTGCACGACGCCGCGTCGATCACGGGACGCATGTTGCGCCAGCCGGCGTTCTTCACCGTAAGGTAGCCTGCGTCGAAGCACGTGGAATGCGCGAAGTCAGCAGGGTCGAGATTGGCGGAGCGAAGGGCGGGGATGCGAGACGCAGGACGCGGAGATACGACGACGTCGTCCTGAGCGGAGCCGCCGCAGGCGGTCAGACTCGGAGCGCTTTCAGCTGGCGTCGCGCGGGAGCCTTCGTCTTCATGCTGCGCGCGCTCAGGATGACCAGGGGCCTCTTCACGCGGCTCCTGGGCTTCGCCCATCGCCTCCCGTGCCGCATCCACGATCGCGATGTTCTTCGCATGCAGCTTCGCCGGCATGTACTGGCGGATGGCTTCCTGCACGTTCTCGACGCTCACCCGATCGCACAGCGCCGACAGCGCGCCGAGGAACACCGTGTTCGGAATCGGTCGGCCCAGAACGGCCGCCGAGATGCCGTCGGCATCGAGCGCCGCGATGCGCTCGTCGTCGAACATACGCACGCTGTTCACCAGCACGACGCCACCGGGCTTCAGCTCGGTTTCCCAGCCCTCGCCCAGCAGCGTATCGTCGAGGTAGATCACGTAGTCGGCCTTCGCCACGGCGCTGCGGTCGCCGATGGGCTCGTCAGACAGCTTCGTGAACGCCCGCATCGGCGCGCCGCGCCGCTCGGGCCCGAACGACGGAAACGCCAAAGCATGCCGACCGTCGTCGAGCGATGCCGCCGCGCCCAGCAGCCGCGCAGCCGTGAAGGCGCCTTGGCCGCCGCGACCGTGCCACAGTATTTCGATCATGGACTCTCCCCTTCGCATCTTTGCACGTTGGTCATGCAAGTATACCGCTGCGCACGAGCGCGGACGGCTTCGCGCTCGCCCACATGCCGTCAAACTCCCCCAATTGGGCAGAGCGCCTCTCGCCCCTCGCGCTTTCCGTCTCTTTCCTCGTCCGCAAAACCATGCTGGACGCAAAAGACGAGCCATGACGATTTCGGAGGCTAAACAAGACGGCCATAGGCGTATGGGATTGTTACGAGCTGGGAAAACAAGCAAACCTTTATCGCCACAACCGGAAAACGCCGCCTGAAATTGTCATGGCTTGCATTTTGCGTACACGTGAGCGCGCCATGGATTCGCTAAGCGGAGCGCTTCCGTTTGCTGCTGGTATGAATCTTGGCGTAGCGCCCACATGCGAACTATATAATGCTCCTTGAGAGAGAATGGGCATGCGACGCAGCGAAGGAGCCTGACGCGACATCATGGATCGCATTACGCGCAACGACACCAAACACGGTTCGCACGCAAAACAACCGACGGAGCCCTTGCACGACGACACCGTGATCGATGAAACGCCCGCGCCATCTGACACGACGCCGTTCCTCGGCGCTTCTTCGCGTGAGCGCCAGGCAACCAGCAAGCGGCGTAAGCCCAACTTCATCACGAAAGGCGTCAACCGCTGGTGCAACCGCTTGCTGGGCGCGGTATCCGAGCGCTCGCTTGCCGACCAGGAGGAAGAGTACGCCGCGCACCGCACCACGCGCGACTATGTATGGAACACGGTGGGCGTGGGCGCATGGGGCATGGTGTTCCCCATCCTCACCGTCGTGGTCACGCAGCTGGTGGGCGTGGAGCAAGCCGGCATGTTCTCGCTCGCATTCGTCACCGGCACGCTGCTCATGATCCTGGCGAACTACGGCGTGCGCACCTATCAGGTATCCGACGTGACCGAGGAGCATTCGTTCTCGGATTACCAGATAAACCGCCTGATCACCTGCGCGTTCATGGTGTTGGTGGGCGTGGCGTACTGCATGGTGCGCGGCTACGAGAGCCAGATGTTCACCATCAGCTTGGGCGTGTACCTCTATAAAATGGTAGACGGCCTGGCCGACGTGTACGAGGGGAGGCTGCAGCAGGTTGACAAGCTGTATTTGTCGGGCGTGTCGCAGGCGTTCCGTTCCGTCGTGGTGCTGGTCGTGTTCTCGCTGTGCCTGCTGATCACGCGCAATCTGGCCGTGTCGTGCATCGTCATGGCCGTCGCGGCCATCGCTACGTTCCTGGTGCTCACGTTCCCGCTGGCGATGTTCGAAACGCCGAAGTCGAAGCGGTGGAACTTCGGCAGCATCGTCGAGCTGTTCAAACAGTGCTTTCCCCTGTTCATCGCGCTGTTCCTGTATGCGTTCATCGACAACATGCCGAAATTCGTCATGGAGGGCGTGCTGAGCTACGACAACCAGCTGTACTTCAACGCGCTGTACTTCCCCGCGCAGGGCATCCTGCTGACCGTCGGGTTCATCTACAAGCCCCTGCTCGTGCGCATGGCGAACGTCTGGGCCGATCCGACGAAACGCAAGCGGTTCGACCTGATCATCGTCGTAATCATGGCCGTCATCGTCGCGGTTGCCGGCGTCACGACGCTCGCGATGGCATGGATCGGCATCCCGGTGATGAGCTTTCTATACGGCGTGGACTTCGAGCAGTTCCGCGGACTGTGCTACATCATGCTGGCCGCAGGCGGCGTGACGGCGGCCATCGACTTCTTGTACCAGGTGATCACCGTGCTGCGCCAACAGCGCGCCGCAACGAAGCTGTACGTGATCACGTTCGGATTCGCGCTGTTCGTGCCCATCCTGCTGGTGAATTTCACGGGGCTGCCCGGCGCCGTGATTGGCTACCTTATCGTGATGACCATCCTGTTCGTGCTTCTGATCTGGGAGTACCTGCGCATCCGCATGGCGCTGTCGCGCGATAACACCGTCGCCGCCGAGATGCCCCACCCCATGCGCCCCAGCGAGGCGCGGGCCGAGCGCGCCCGTCGCGAGCAGGTGCGCGCCAAATGGGGAACCAGCACCGTCCCGCCCGTCAGCGACGAGGCGCTCGACCTGGCCGGCCGTCCCCGCCCCGCCGACTGGGACGAGGACGACGAACGCCAAGGGCTGGCGTAAGCTCGCGACGCACGGTTTGTTCATTGCAATGAACAAACCTTCTCATTTCCGCATCTTGTCAATCGTAATGAACAAAAAATACCCTGCTTCGTAGGAAACGGGGCATTGGGTGAACATCGGCAGAAGGGCTCGCGCGAAGCGCGAAACAACCTACCGGGTTGGCGTAGCGAGTCAGCGAGGGCCGCTCTGGCGGCCCAGATTCGTGGGATCGCGCAAGCGACGCGTATATGGTACGCGAGCTTGCGGGATCGCGCGAAGATGGGGTGCCAGAGCGGCCCGCAGCGTCGGCTTGTTTCGGCGGCCGGCAGGCCGCCGAAACCCTAGAACCGCGCGTACTTCTCGAGGTTCTTCTTGAGGGTGTCGACGAAGCGCTGGCCGATGTCGCTGAGCGCTTCGCCCTTGCGCACCACGTAGCCCAGGTGCAGCTTCACGTCGGTGTCCAGCGGCACGGTGTTCAGGCCCGCGCCGTCGGAGATGCCCACGAGGATGCCGCTGGTCACGGTGTAGCCGTTCAGCGCCACGATCAGCTCGGACAGCGACGCGCGGTCGGTGCAGGCGATGCTCTTGGCGCGCGGCACGCTGGCCAGCGCTTCCTCGGCGAACGCGACCGGCGAATCCTCGTCCTGCTCGAAATACAGGTACGGGAAATCCTCCATATCCTCCAGCGAGAGACTGGAGGCGTTCACCATCGGGTGGCTCTTCGGCAGCGCCACGCGCGGCGCCGACTGGATGAGCTCGACGAATTCGAGACCCGCGGCATCCAGTGCAGCGTTCACCTCGTCAGCCGTGGCCGAAGTCTGAAACAGCACGCCCAAGTCGCTCTTCCCGCCGGCGACGTCGTCGATGACGCCCTGCGTAGTGCGGTCGCGCAGCGCGTAGGCGTACGCGTCGCCGCCCAGCGCTAGCACGGTGTGGGCGAACGTCTGCACGTTGAACAGGTAGTGCTGCCCGGAAACGGCGAAGGTGGTTTCAACAGTCATAAGTGGTTCCTTTCAGCAAGATCCTTCGACTCCGCGCCTACGGCGCTCCGCTCAGGATGACGGGGGGTTATCGCGTAACGCAGCCACGTTCATCAATGAACCTGGAGGCCTTGTGTTCGGACGACGTGCCCAGCTTGCCTGCATCATACACAATAACCTTGGCAGGACGCACGCCGGTGTGCGCCTTGAGCGCAGCTTCCGTGCGGCTTGCCACCTCGTCGTACGGCTCGTCGCTGCCCAGCGAGCGCTCCACGGACACTTCGTACTTGCAGGTGAAGTTCTTCTCGTACACACGGATGGAGTACTCGCCCGTGAGACCGTCCAGACCGCGCACCACGTACTCGATGTCGCTGGGGAACACGTTGACGGCGCCCACGATGAACATCTCGTCCTTGCGGCCGGTCACGTGAATGCGCGCCAGCGTGCGGCCGCATTCGCAGGTGTCAGTGCTCACGTAGCCGATGTCGCCCGTGCGGAAACGGATCATCGGGCGAGCCTTCTTGCACAGCGTCGTGTACACCAGCTCGCCCGTCTCACCCGGAGCCAGCACTTCGCCGGTCGTCGGATCCACCGTCTCCACGAGGATCTGGTCCTCCACGATGTGCAGGCCGTCGTGCGCCTCGCACGCAGCGGCGCAGGCACCGTAGATATCGGACAGGCCGTAGAAGTCGACCACCTTCGCGCCCCAGAGGTTCTCGATGGCCTCGCGCGTGGACTTGATGGAGCCACCCGCCTCGCCGGCCACGATGATGGTGTGGATGTTGAAGTCTTCCTTGGGGTCGAAGCCCTTCTCCTTGGCGATCTCGCCGAGGTGCCACGCGTAGGACGGCGACGTCCAGATGATGGTGGGCTGGTACTGCTTGAGCACGAACAGCAGGCGGTCGGACGGCACGGCACCCACCCAGATGGCCAGCGCGCCCAGGCGCTGCGCGCCGATGACGTCGGGGCCGCCCACGTACAGGGCGAAGTTCAGGCCGTGCACGTAGCGGTCGTTCGGGCGCATGCCCGCCTGCCAGAACAAACGAGCCTCGGTGTCCTGCCATAGGTCGAAGTCCTCCTGCGTGAAGGGGCTGACCGTGGGCACGCCCGTCGAGCCGGACGAGGTGGCCATGAAGATGACCTCTTCCTCGGGCACGGAGCACATCTCACCGAAGAAGCTGCCCACATGCTGCGTCTCGCGTTCCGTCTTCTTGTCGCAGAAGGGGAACTTCGCGATGTCGTCGAGCGATTCGATGTCGCCCGGCTTCACGCCGGCCTCGTCGAACGCGCGCTTGTAGTACACCGTGTTGTCGTATGCGTAGGCCACCATGTCCTTCAGGCGCTCAAGCTGCAGCGCCTCAAGCTCCGGCCGCGGCATGCATTCGATCTCCGGATCATAGTACTTCTGATCGTAGGGGATGTCCTTCGCCATGGTTACTCCTTGTTCGTTTGCGTTTCGCTTCTCGTGCTGCCGCTGCGGGCCGTGAGCCCGCGAGCTTTTGCGCGCCTGCGCGTTCCGGGCGCGTTCGCACATGCGAGCTGCGCGCTTTCGTTCCGGCGCCAGCCCTGCGCGCTTGGCCCCGCCGAGTTGAGCGTCGCGATGTTTCATGTGAAACATTCGTTCGCTACCAGGGTTTATGCGCGCAATGCAGCGTATTGCATGAAACCACGAACGCGACTCAAACACAACCTTTCGGGTCATTCGATGTTTTGATGGTTTGCTATCGATGGAGCAGATAACTGGGTACAATAGGAGGAAGAACGTCGAGCAGGGACGAAGGGTTCGCGGCTGACGCCGCACGGGATCCTTCGACTTCGCGGCTTCGCCGCTCCGCTCAACAGAGTGGGCGGCTTGCACCCGCTCAGGATGACGGGGCGGGCGGCTTGCGTTCGCTCGCTTTCCACGACAGGATGGAGCCACCATGACCTTGCAGCAGCTGCGCTACCTCATCGCCATCGCGGAGTACGGCTCCATCAACGCGGCGGCGCAGAACCTGTACGCGTCGCAGTCGAACCTCTCGACCGCCATCAAGGAGCTTGAGCAGGAGCTGGGCATCACCGTGTTCACGCGCAGCAACCGCGGCGTGACGCTGACGAACGACGGCACCGAGCTTCTAGGCTACGCGCGCCAGGTGATCGAGCAGGCCGACATGCTGGAGATGCGCTACGCCGATAAAGGCTCCACCCACCTGCGGCTGGCCGTGTCCACGCAGCACTACGCGTTCAGCGTGCAGGCGTTCGTGAACGTGGTGGAAGGCTGCAAGGGCGAGGAGTACGAGTTCATCCTGCGCGAAAGCACCACGGCCGAGATCATCGACGACGTGCGCACGTTCCGCAGCGAAGTGGGCATCCTGTACACCGACGACTTCAACCGGCGCGTGCTGCAGAAGGCGTTCGACGACGCCGACGTGGCCTACGCTCCCCTGTTCGACGCGCGCGTGCACGTGTTCGTGGGCGAGCACCACCCGCTGGCGGGCGCCACGCTGCTGCGACCCGACGACCTGGCCGACTACCCGCGCTACTCGTTCGAGCAGGGCACTACGAATTCGTTCTACTATTCCGAAGAGCCGCTCAGCCACCTGCCGCACAAGCGCAACATCCGCATCTCCGACCGCGGCACGCTCACCAACCTGCTGACCAGCTACAACGGATACACCCTGTCCACCGGCGTGCTGTCGGCCGAGATGCACTCGGGCATCGCCAGCATCCCGTTGGACGTGGACGAGACAATGCAGGTGGGCTACATCATGCACAACGAGCGCCGCCCGAGCGACCTGCTGCTGCGCTACATCGACGAGCTGCACGCCATCATCGGCGCCGACCCCACCGTAGAGCCGCACCTTTAGCACAAGTGTTCCACATGAAACTCTTGTTACGCCCCCTCGCGGCCCGTGCGCACGCCCGTCCTCGAAGCCCCGGAGCATCGCAGCTGGGCGCGCTCCCATCGCGACTCGCGTGCGCTCCCGCCCCTCACGGCCCAACGAGCTCGGGCACCCTCGAAGCCCCCATCCCTCTCGGCACGCAAAAAAAACGCCGCCCGTTCGTCCGGGCGGCGTTTCCAGTGCGTGTTCCAAGCAGACAGGTTTAGTGGATGCTGCTGCTCACGTAGGGGGTCTTGTCCTTCAGCACCACGTCGTGGGCGCCGCCCTCGACGATGGACGTGGACGAGACGATGGTCAGCTTCGCCTTCTCCTGCAGCTCGGGGATGGTCAGCGCGCCGCAGTTGCACATCGTGGACTTCACCTTCGACAGCGTGAGGTCGACGTTGTCCTTCAGCGAGCCGGCGTACGGCACGTAGCTGTCGACGCCCTCCTCGAACGACATGCCCTTCTTGTCGCCGCCCAGGTCGTAGCGCTGCCAGTTGCGCGCGCGAGCCGAACCCTCGCCCCAGTACTCCTTCATGTAGGAGCCGTTGATGTTCACCTTGTTCGTGGGGCTCTCGTCGAAACGGGCGAAGTAGCGGCCCAGCATGACGAAGTCGGAGCCCATGGCCAGAGCAAGCGTCAGATGATGATCGTACACGATGCCGCCGTCGGAGCAGATGGGAATGTACACGCCCGTCTCCTCGAAGTACTCGTCGCGTGCCTTCGCCACTTCGATGGTAGCGGTGGCCTGGCCGCGGCCGATGCCCTTCTGCTCACGCGTGATGCAGATGGAGCCGCCGCCGATGCCCACCTTGATGAAGTCGGCGCCCGCATCGGCCAGGAAGCGGAAGCCCTCGGCGTCCACCACGTTGCCCGCGCCCACCTTCACGTCGTCGCCATAGTGCTCGCGGATCCACTCGATGGTGAACTTCTGCCAGTCGGAATAACCCTCGGAGCTGTCGATGCACAGCACGTCGGCACCGGCCTCCACCAGCGCCGGCACGCGCTCGGCGTAGTCGCGCGTGTTGATGCCCGCGCCCACCATGTAGCGCTTGTGCGCGTCCAACATCTCGTTGGGATTCGACTTATGAGAGTCGTAGTCCTTGCGGAACACCAGGTACATGAGGCAATCGTCGTCGTCCACCACGGGCAGGGAGTTCAGCTTGTTGTCCCAGATGATGTCGTTGGCAACCTTGAGGCTGGTGTCGGCCGGAGCCACGATCATCTTCTCGCGCGGGGTCATGAAGTCGGCCACCTTCGCGTCCATGGACATACGGGACAAACGGTAGTCGCGATCGGTGACCACGCCCACCAGCTTGCCGTGCGCCGAACCGTCGGCGGTGACGGGCATGGTGGAGTGACCGTGCTCCTCCTTGAGGGCTACCACGTCGGCCAGCGTCATCTCGGGAGAGAGGTTCGCGTCGCTGGTGACGAAGCCGGCCTTGTAGTCCTTGACGCGAGCGACCATAGCGGCCTGGTCCTCGATGGTCTGGGAGCCGTACACGAACGACAGGCCGCCTTCGGTAGCAAGCGCGATGGCCATGCCGTCGTCGGACACAGCCTGCATGATGGCGGACACCATGGGGATGTTCAACGAGATGGCGGGCTCTTCGCCACGCTTGAACTTCACGAGCGGCGTCTTCAGGCTGACTTCGGCGGGAATGCACTGGGCCGAAGAATAGCCGGGAACGAGCAGGTACTCGTTAAAGGTTCGGGACGGCTCGTCGAAATAGTATGCCATGACTCCTCCATCTGCGGTCGGTGCGGTGTCGGGGTGCCGCGAAGCGCATATCGCTCCGCCGTGCATCCGTTACTCAGGTGTTACCCGCTATTATAGCCACGGGAGCCCCGCCCACGCGAGCAATCCCCAAGGAATATGGAGAAAAATATGCGGTACGTTGCTCGAGCCGACGCGGCCGCGCTTCTTGCGCCTTCACTCAGAGCGTTCCGTTGCCGATGCGACGCTTTGCGCGCACGGCTTGACGCCAACGCCGGCCCCTCTCCGTCGTCCTTGAGGCTTTCTACCCGTCTTTCCCGTTTCTCCCTTGTCGCTCGACGACGCTCATAAGCTCTTGCTTGGAATGGACGCCTGTTTTCGCGTAGACGCGCTTGATGTGTGCCCATACGGTGTTCTCCGAAATGATCAACGTCTCGGCGATGAACCTGGCCGAGCGACCGCGCGCTAAGTAGCCCAATATCTCGCGTTCGCGCGGCGTCAGCTCGAACCGCGCCGCAACGGCATCGACGCCAGCACCCAGCGCGTCATCGACGGTAGGAACGGAGCCCGCGCTTGGCGCACCCGCCTCGCGTTCGCTCGCCGTAGCATGGGAAGCGCTTTGCGGATGCGCGCGGCGCAACGCGACCACCAGCACGATGGCCAACGGGTAGATGGCCGCGAACGCGAGCAGCGTCAACAACGACAGCCCGTAATCGGCGCTGAGCGCGCCCAGAACGCCGCCTATGGACAGGCCGATCACCAAGAACAGACCCGAGCCGCCCAGGTACACGCTTGACAGCACATAGCTCGACATGCGCAACGTGCGTGCACGATCGACTATGAACAGCAGGAACACCATGCCGCACACGTCGTAGCACGTGATCATGACGAGACCGGCCAGCCCGCCGAGCGCTTCGCCGAAAAACGGCAGCAACGAGAGGATCGCCAGCATCGCGGGCAGACAACCCTTGTAGACGGCCGTGGGATCGGGATGTCGCATGGTGAGCCCTGCCACCAACGCGGTGATCGCCGTGGCCGCCACCAGCGGCATCCACATGTTCACATCGCCTACGATGCTCTCGGACTGCGAGCCCAGTACCGTGGTGTGCAGGATGCCCACAACGCCCACGAGCACGAACAGGCATAAGAACGCCTGCAGCAACGAGAGGCGATCGCCGCGGTTCGCCGGAAGAAGCTCGTCGCGCTCGGCAAACGAGAGCATGCGCTTGAGTCGCACGAACAGGCAGGCCGAAACGACCACCGCCACAATGGAGAGCACGCTTGCCGCAAGCGACCCCAAAAGCGGTAGCACCGACACCAGCACGCATTGAACGATCAGCCCACCCACGATTTGGTAGACGCCGTAAGCGGCATCGGGCTCCGCAACGAACGCCTCGAGCCATGCAGCATTGAGCACCGTGAGCGCGAACCCGCACAGCACGCCGTAGAACACGGCCGTCGCCGCGAACGGCAGCCCCGCCATTACGCCGGTAGCGCTCAAAAAGAACCCGACGAGCAACGCGATCACAGCCGGAACTTGCGATAGCGCACCCGGACGAAGCCGTCCTGCGCGCACGAGCGCGATGATCGCAAGCGCCGTCGCAAACGAAATCGCGTTCATCGCGAACATGAAATCAAGCTCGGACACGAATCCGACAGTAGAGGACACCGAGCCCATCGCCGTAATGTAGGCAACCGAAATCGCGGTCTTGCACAGACCGAAACCGAGCGCCCCAAGGGCTATGCCTGCATGCTTGCTTGTCACGCGATTTCCTCCCGAACGCATTGTACCTTGTCTTGCGCGCGGCGACGGGGGCGTCGAATGGAAAACCGTCTGCAGCCTTCATATACGAATGACATTGACCAGGCACGATGCAAAAAATAACCGAAAATGGGCGAGGCGGAAACCGTCCGTTTCGATACATGCACCGATAATCGGGGTCGACTCCGACAACCTCGCCTGGCGATACTCGCGTTGTTCATTTCGGCGAGGCACGGCGATCACGAAGCCACGCCGACCAATCGAGGAGGGAGCAACACTATGGAACTCAATCGCAGGGACTTTCTCAAGGGGTCGCTCGCATTCGGCGGCGTCGCCGCACTGGGCGGTCTAGCGGGATGCGCGACGCCGCAACAGGCGAGCAACGACTCGGCGAAAGACGCCAAACCGGAGAAGAAAAGCGTGCCCGACAGCTTCACCGACGGCAAATGGATAGGCTCGGCTATGGGCCACGACGACGACCTGTTCGTGCAGGTGACCGTCGCGGGCGGCGACATCGCAGGCATCAGCGTGCTGCGCTGCGACGACACCATCGGCATCGGATCCACGGCCGCTCCGATGATGGCAACGAGGATTCTCGAAGCCAAGAACATCGACGTGGACACAGTCACCGGTGCCACCACCACATCGATGGCCGTGCAAAGCGCTGTAGCCGACGCCATCACGAACGCCGGCGGTAATCCGAAGGACTTCCGCCTAGGCGCCGCAACCCCCAGCGGCGGCGCCGCGCAGACCGCCGACGTGGACGTGGCGTTCATGGGCGCCGGCACCGCAGGCCTCGTTGCAGCGACGCGACTGCTGGAAGCCGGGAAAACGGTGGTGCTCTTCGAGAAGCAGGACATTGCCGGCGGCTCCATGCCCATGACGTACTCGGGCGTCGCCGCCGCCGAATCGCAGCTGCAAGCGAACTACGCGCTCGGCAGGGCCGACGACAATCCCATGTACAACAAGCAAGCTATGTTGGCAGTCATGCAGAAGTACCTCGTTCCCGAAAACGACCGCTTCGACGGCGCGATGCCGTACCAAACGGCCATGTACTCGAACTCCGGACAACTGGTGGATTGGATGCACGGCATCGGCGTGGGCTTCTACAGCTTGGGCGTGAACAAGGCGTACGGCGTGACGCCGTATTTGGCTCCCGGCTGCTACATGGGCGGCTGCGGATACGCGAAGGACTACCTGGTCGATCGCATCGGTGCGCTTGGCGGACAGATCGTATACGCGACGAAGGTGACCGAACTCGTGCAGGATGCCGACGGTCGCGTGACCGGGCTCAAAGCTGAAGGGCGTGACGGCTCTACCTGGACCGTCACGGCGAAGGCCGTATGCCTCACGTCGGGAGGGTTCGCGGCCAACCCGGACATGATCAAGGAGCACTACCCTCAGTACGCCGACTTCAAGTTCAATTGCGCACCCGGCTCCACCGGCGATGGCATCGAGCTGGGACAGAAGGCGGGAGGCGCTATCGAGTGCATGGGTCGCGACCTAGGCGCATTCCTGTCCACCACGAACCAGGCCGGATCGAACTTCGAGATCGCCTTCTTGTACCAGACCACGCCAGGCATCCTCGTGAACGCGTCGGGCAAGCAGTTCGGCAATATCATGTCGGATAACCACGGCGTGCTTGGGCGGGCGCTTCTCGATGAAACGAACGGGGGGAAGTTCTTCTACGTCACCGACGAAGCGGGCCGCATCACCACGAACAAGAACGAGCTGTACGCCATGGATACCTACAAATGCCTCGAGCACCGTGGCGACATGGTGCACTACGATTCCGTGGAGGCTGCTGCCGAGGAGCTGGGGCTGACCGACCTCGCTGCCACTCTCGATACGCATAACGCCCACGCGCTCGCCGGCGAGGAAGACGAGTTCGGACGCAAGAAGCTGCCCTACCTCGACACGCATGATGGCGTTTGGGTAGTGTCCTGCATCCCCACGTTCTACTTGACCACGGGTGGTTTGGCCATCGACACCGAAGGACACGTGCTGAGCGACTCGGGCGAAGCCGTCGCCGGACTGTACGCGGCGGGCGACGTATGCGGATCCATCGAGGAGAAGGACGGCCGACCCTACGCGATGGGCTTCGACGCCGCCATGAACTACGGCTACCTCATGGCAGAAACCGTGAAGGGCGAGATCTAAGTTGCACCGAAACCTTTAGACTTCTCCCCGCTCCGCTCGGCCCGCGGCGCCCTCCCTCCGGCGCCGCGGGCCTACCCCAGCCCCAGCCAGGTTTGCACGATGGGTACGTAGCCGGCCACGAACACCGCCAGGATGAGCACGGGCAGCGCGAAGCGCACGTAGCCGCGAGCCCAGCGAGGAAAGCGCGTGCCCTCGCCCGTGTCGGCCTCGCGCAGAAACGCATCCCAACCCCAGCCCCGCTTGGACGTGCAGAACAGCAGGAACACCAGAGCGCCCAGCGGCAGCACGTTGTTCGACATGAGGAAGTCCTCGATGGCCTGGATATTGCCGATACCCGGCACCTCCACGCCCGCCCACACGTTGAAGCCCAGTACGCACGGCAGCGACAACAGCGCCAGCGCGATGCCGTTCACCAGGCAAGCGCGGTTGCGCGACCAGCCCCACTCGTCCATGCTGAAGCTCATGATGTTCTCGAACACCGCCACCACCGTGGACAGCGCGGCGAAGCTCATGAACAGGAAGAACAGCGTGCCCCACAGCTGCCCCACCGGCATCTGGCTGAACACGCTGGGAAGCGTGATGAACACCAGGCCGGGGCCGCTGCCCGGCTCCACCCCGAACGCGAAGCACGCCGGGAAGATGATGAGGCCCGCCATGATGGCCACGAGCGTGTCCAGCCCCGCGACGCGCAGCGCCTCGCCCGTAAGGCGGTAGCGTTTATCGATGTAGCTGCCGAAGATGGACATGGACCCCACGCCCACCGACACCGTGAAGAACGCCTGGCCCATAGCCGCGAACACGGCATCGACGAACGTCCCCCACCCGCCTTCGAACAGCTTCGCGAAATCGGGCATGAGATAGAACGACAGGCCCTCTTCGGCGCCCGGAAGCGTGACCGCGCGCACCACCAGCACGGCAAGGACGGCGAACAGGGCGGCCATCATCGTCTTCGTAATGCGCTCCACGCCGTTGCGCAAGCCGGCCCGCGTCACTAACACGCCTATCAGCACTACGACCAGCATGAACGCGACCATCATAAGCGGGTCGGCCAGAAGCCCGTTGAACACCCCTTCGACGGCGCCGGCGTCCAGGCCCTCGAACGTGCCCGCGCCGCTGAACGCCATGAACGCCAGCATCCATCCGGCAACCGTGGTGTAGAACATCATCAGCAGGTAATTGCCCGCAAGGGCCGCCCACTTGAACCGATGCCATTTCGACCCGGCCGGCTCCAGCTCGTCGAAGCTGCGCGCGACGCCCTTCTGGCTCGCCCGGCCCACCGCGAACTCCATCACGAGAATGGGCAGCGCGAACACCACCAAGAACAGCAAATACAAAAGCACGAATGCCGCGCCCCCGTACTGCCCCACGATGTAAGGGAAGCGCCACACGTTCCCCAGCCCGATGGCGCATCCCGCGCTGATCAGGATGAACCCTAAACGGGATCCGAATTTCTCACGTACCATACGTCCTCGCTTATCGAAAGCGCCCAGACTGAACAGTCCGGACGCGCAAAAAACAATGCGAGCAGTGTAGCGGAAGACGGCAATGAAGCCAATTGGCAGTTCGGCAGCGCACGGTGCACGGCCTGCCCTAACCGTGCACCTGCCCGCCCTTTACCTGCGTAGACGAATTTACCGTTAACCGAGTTATCTGTTTATCAGATGACTGCTGTCCAAAACTACGAATGACCAAACCCCTTGTTTCAATCTAGGCATCCGTTGATAATGCTTTCACCCCACTGAAGAGAGGAGAGCCCGTGCTCATGCGAATGCAATCGCCCCAACCCACGCGCCCTGGTGCCTGCCTTCATCTGCATTCAGTTCTCCCGCTGCCATAAGCGCGCCGAGAGCATTGCATGCGAAGACGGGAAGCCTATGGCTTCTTTTTTTACCCTTAGCACCCCTCATCGAGACAAAGGACCAAACCCATGACTATCCGCACCGCTTCACATGAAACCCCCGCCGGATCGCGCTCGTCGCGAGCCCGCCGCGCCGCCGCAGCCCTTGTCGCCTGCTTGGCCGTCGCCCTGCTCATCCTGCCCGGCTGTACGTCGACCGGCGGCTCCAATGCCGAAACTATCCGAGTCGGCGTGTGCGCAGGACCCTATCAAGACATGTTCGAGCAGGCCATCGAACCCTCTCTGACCGAGCAGGGCTACTCGGTTAAGTACGTCGAATTCTCCGACTACGTGCAGCCGAACAATGCTCTGGCCGACGGCGAGATCGACCTCAACCTGTTCCAGCATGCGACCTATTTGGAGAGCTTCTCCAAACAGCACAACCTCGACCTCGCATCCATCGTCGAGGTGCCCACCGCCGCCATGGGCGTGTTCCTGGGCAAAGCCGGCTCGCTCGATCAACTGCCCCCGAACGCAACCGTCGCCATTCCCAATGACGACACCAACCTGTCGCGAGCGCTGCGCGTGCTGCAGCAGGCGGGCCTCATCACGCTGGATGCCTCCGTCGACCCCGCGAAAGCAGGGGTGAACAACATCGCGGAGAACCCGCGTGGCCTTTCCTTCCAGCAGGTCAACGCTGAAGTGCTGCCCACCGTGCTGGACAGCGTGGACGTCGCGGTGATCAACGGCAACTACGCCATCGGCGCCGGCCTCGACCTTGCCGACGCGGCTTACGTCGAGCAGCTGTCCGAGGGATACTACAACGTCATCGCCGTGCAGGGCGCCGATGCCGACGCCGAATTCGCCCAGGCTGTGAAAGGAATCGTGCAATCCGATGCGTTCAAAAGCGTCATCGACGACCCCGACAACATCTTCGCCGGCTTCGGCAAGCCCAGCTCGTACTAGGCAATCGTCGCAAAGGAAGGTCGTTCCATGATAGAGCTGAAGAACATCCAGGTCGAGTTTTCCCGAGACGGGGCTTCCGCCACCGCGGCCGTCGACGACGTGAGCCTGACCATCCTGGAAGGCGAGGTGTTCGGCATCATCGGGTCGAGCGGTGCCGGCAAGTCGACGCTTGTGCGCACCATCAACCTCCTGCAAAAGCCCACGTCGGGAGATATCGTGATCGACGGCGCATCCATCGTAGGGCAGACCGGCGCCCGTTTGCGCGAAACGCGCTGCGGCATCGGCATGATCTTCCAGCACTTCAACCTATGGAATGCCAAGACCGTCTACGACAACGTTGCCTTTCCTTTGAAGTGCGCCCGTTGGAGCAAGCAGGACATCGAGGAGCGCGTCGTCGAGCTGCTGGAGTTCGTGAACCTGGAGGAGAAGCGCGACGCGTACCCCCAAACGCTGAGCGGCGGACAGAAGCAGCGCGTGGCCATCGCACGCGCACTGGCCGCCAACACGCGCATCCTCCTGTGCGACGAGCCCACCAGCGCGCTCGATCTCGAAACCACAAAATCGGTGCTCGACGTGCTGAAACGCGTGAACCAGCAACTTGGCGTGACCATCGTGGTCATCACCCACGAGCTTGACGTGGTGAAAGGCATCTGCGACCGCATCGCAGTGATGGACGGCGGACGCGTGGTGGAGCAAGGCGAAACCTACGAGGTGTTCTCCAACCCGCAGTCCGAGATGCTGCGAGGCCTGGTGCGGCACTCCCAGAACTTCGCCCTGCCAAGCGGCGCGTTCGAGCAAAACGGCTCTATCATCAAGCTCACCTACGCGGGAGAAAACGCCACCGAACCCGTGCTATTCGATGCAGGGAAGCTGTTCGACGTGCGCCTTTCCATCCTGCACGGCAAGATCGAGTACATCAACGAGAAGCCCTTCGGCATTTTGTACGTGCGAGCCGAGGGCGCCAACGACCAAATCGACCGAGCGACCGCGCATCTGAGAGGGCAGGTCGAGCATCTGGAGGTGTTGAAGCATGCCGGATAACATCAGCGAGATTCTACTCGAGGTGGGCAAAACGCTGGGAGAGACCGCGTTCATGTGCAGCATCGCGCTGGTCATCGCCATCGTGGCTGGCGGCGCGCTGGGCATTTTGCTCTACGCTTCCAGCACGCACCTGTTCATAAACAGCCCCTTGCTCAACAAGGTGCTGGGCGCGACGGTGAACGTGGTGCGCTCCATCCCGTTTTTGATTCTGCTCATCTTCCTGCTGCCGCTGTCGGCCTTGGTAGTGGGCACCAAAATCGGCACCGAGGCGGTGGTGATCCCCTTGGCCGTCGCGGCGGTGGCCTTCTTCGCGCGGCTGAGCGAGGCGTCGTTGGCCGAAGTCGACAAGGGCATGATCGAGGCCGCGTTCGCCAGCGGAGCCGGCAAGCTGAGAACGATGTTCTGCATCGTGCTGCCGGAAGCGCACGTGCCGCTGGTGAAAGACATTACGATCACCGCCATCTCGCTGCTGGGATTCTCGGCCATGGCAGGTCTTGTGGGAGGCGGAGGCCTGGGCGACCTCGCGTATCGCTACGGCTACCAGCGTTACAACATGGGAATCATGATCGCGTGCATCGCGGTGCTGGTGGTGCTGGTTCAGATCATCCAGGCAGCAGGAGACTGGTACGTCAACCGCATCGAGCGGAGACGCTCGTAAGAGCAAGCATAGCGAGACGGGCGGCGGGTGCGCGGACGGAACGGGGGCGGGGCGCTCGATGCGCCCCGCCCCCGTTCGCGATTCTGATGCTTCGTTGCCCGCAGGGCGTCCCTACGCGTTTTTCAGGAACGCTTCGTAGCCTTTGAAGGCCTCGTAGATGTCGGCTTTGCTGGCGACCTCCCACGGGGAGTGCATCGACAGCACGGCCACGCCCGAGTCGATGACGTCCATACCGTACTTGGCAGGAATATAGGCGATGGTCCCGCCGCCTCCCACGTCGACCTTGCCCAGCTCAGCGGTCTGGAACGACACGCCGGCGTCATCCATGACGCGGCGGATGCGCGCCACGTACTCGGCGTTCGCATCGTTGGAGCCGCTCTTGCCGCGGCTGCCCGTGTACTTGTTGAACACCAGGCCGCGCCCCAAAAACGCGGAGTTCTTCGCCTCGAACGCGCTGGCGTAGGCGGGGTCGAAGCCGGCGGACACGTCGGACGACAGCATGCTTGACGCCGCTAGCGCGCGGCGCAGCGGCAGCGGGCCGCCCTCGCCGGCAAGCTCCATGATCTCGGCCATGGTGTTCTCGAAGAACTGCGATGCCATGCCGGTGGCGCCCACGCTGCCGATCTCCTCCTTGTCCACCAGCACGCACACGGCCGTCTTCTCCGGTGCCTCAGCGAGCGCAAGTTGCGCCACGAGCGACGTGTAGGCGCACACGCGGTCGTCCTGCCCGTAGCCGATCACCATGCTGCGGTCGAATCCCAGGTCGCGGGCGCGTCCAGCGGGCACGACCTCGATCTCGGCCGACAGGAAGTCCTCTTCCTCGATGCCGTACTTCTCAGCCAGCAGCTTAAGCGCGAACGCCTTGACGGGCTCCTTCTCTTCTTCTTTACCAGCAGGAGCCTGGACATCCTCGGTCGGATCGCCGTCCACTGCAGATTCCCCGGGAGCCTCGGCGGCGCCCACCAAGCGAGTTCCGCACGAGCCGGACAGTCCAGCGGACCGTCCGTGCGAGCCAGGACTGCCGAGCGACTGGGTGCCGTCGAGGCTCCCGCCTCCGCAGGTCAAAGGGCGGTTGCCCATGAGGATGTCCAGGTCCTCGCCCTCCACCACCTCGTTGGCCTTCTTCGCCATCTGCTTGCCGGCCAGGTGGACCAGCAGGTCGGTGACGCAGAACACCGGATCGTCCGGGTCGTCGCCCACCTGGACGTCCACCACGGTGCCGTCTTTCTTCGCGATCACGCCGTGCAGCGCCAGCGGCAGCGTGACCCACTGGTAGTTCTTGATGCCGCCGTAATAATGCGTATCGAACAGCGTGAACCCGTTCGACTCGTACAGCGGGTTCTGCTTGAGGTCGAGGCGCGGGCTGTCGATGTGCGCGCCCAGGATGTTGAGCCCCTGCTCCAACGGCTTCTGCCCGAGATGCGCCAGGATGAGCGCCTTGCCGTGCGCCTGCGCCCACACCTTGTCGCCGGCCTTGAGCGTGCGCCCTTCGCGCACCGCCTGGTCAAGCGGCAGGTAGCCGTGCTCTTCCGCCAGCGCGACGGCCGAAGCCGCGCACTCGCGCTCGGTCTTGTTGTCCGAGATGAAGTCGATGTACTCGGCAGCCAGATGCTCCAGCGCCTCGAGGTCGGCTTCGTCGTATTTCTTCCATGCCACGTCGCGTTCCATGTCATGCGTCCTTTCGCCGCCGTTTTCTTATTCCGCCCCATTATCGCCAAGCCCAGCGCCAGCGAAACCCCGAAAGCGCAATCTCCCGCAAATCGTAAGCAAGCGGGCGCGAACCCAAAAGTAACCGTTCGGTAAACTCGGTGAAGATTGCTCTTTCCCAAGAAGGGAAAGCAGGAAAATCAACCATGATTAACGAAGCATCAACCATTGCGTAACACCTGCGTTTCGCCTCCTCGCGAGGAACGCACCGAAAGGCACCCCATGCTGCAACTGCTCAACATCTGCAAGTCGTACACGACGGCCGACTTCACCCAGACCGCGCTCGACAACGTGTCGGTGTCGTTCCGCGACAACGAGTTCGTGGCCATCCTGGGGCCCTCCGGCTCGGGCAAGACCACGCTGCTCAACATCGTGGGCGGCCTCGACCACTACGACTCGGGGAACCTCATCATCGATGGCATCTCCACCGAACAGTATAAAGACAAGGACTGGGACGCCTACCGCAACAACCGCATCGGCTTCGTGTTCCAAAGCTACAACCTCATCCCCCACCAGACGGTGCTGTCCAACGTGGAGCTGGCGCTGACGCTGTCGGGCGTGTCGCGCGCCGAACGCCACGACCGCGCGGTGGCCGCGCTGCAGAAGGTGGGCCTGGGCGATCACGTGAACAAGAAGCCCAGCCAGCTGTCCGGCGGCCAGATGCAGCGCGTCGCCATCGCGCGCGCCCTGATCAACGATCCCGAGATCCTGCTGGCCGACGAGCCCACCGGCGCCCTCGACTCCAAAACCAGCGTCCAGATCATGGACCTGCTCACCGAGATCGCGAACGACCGCCTGGTCATCATGGTCACGCACACCCCCGAGCTGGCCGAAGACTACGCAACGCGCATCGTCACGCTCACCGACGGCGTCATCCGCTCCGACACCGACCCCTACGAGCCCACCGCCGAGGACATGCGCGTGAGCGAGAAGCCCGCGCGCCGCACGAAGATGTCGTTCCTCACGGCGCTTTCGCTGTCGTTCAAGAACCTCATGACGAAGAAGGGCCGCACGCTGATGACGGCGTTCGCGGGCTCTATCGGCATCATCGGCATCGCCGCCATCCTGTCGTTGGCCAACGGCGTGAACAACTATATCAAGTCCGTCGAAGAGGAGACGCTATCGGAGTACCCGCTGCAAATCCAGAGCACCGGCTTCGACATGACCTCCATGATGCTGGGCGCGGCCACCGGGGCAGGCGGCAACACGGGGGAAGCCGAAGGCGACGGCGACCAGGACAAAGTAGGCGTCACCGAGATGGTCACCAACATGTTCTCCAGCATCGGCTCGAACGATCTGGCGTCGCTGAAGGAGTACCTGGACAGCGGTCAGAGCGACATCGACCAGTACACGAACGCCATCGAATACACCTACAACGTGGCTCCGCAGATATACAGCTCCAACACCGATAAGCTTCGCCAGGTGAACCCCGACAAGTCGCTGTCCGCGCTGGGCCTGGGCTCAACGGCATCCTCGAACAGCCTCATGTCCATGTCGATGAGCACCGACGTGTTCTACGAGATGCCCAGCGACCCGAACCTGTACGAGAGCCAGTACGACGTGAAAGCAGGACACTGGCCCGAGAACCACAACGAGGTGGTGCTCGTGCTCACAGGCAACGGCAACATCAGCGATTTCATGCTGTACACGCTGGGTCTGCGCGACGCCAACGAGTTCGACGACATGGTTAAGAAGTTCGCGGCCGAAGAAGAGGTGACCACGCCCGACAACATCGAGCAGCCCACCTACGACGACATCCTGGGCATCACGTTCAAGCTGGTGCAGGCCACGGACTACTACGTGCACGACGACGAGTTCAACGTGTGGAAAGACAAGACGGACGACACCGACTACATGCGCAACCTGGTGAACAACGGCGAGGACGTGAAGATCGTCGGCATCGTGCAGCCGCGCGAAGACGCCACCGCCACCATGCTGAGCTCGGGCATCAACTACCCCTCCACGCTGACCGACTACGTGATCGAGCAGGCCGCCAGCAGCACCATCGTGAAGGACCAGCTGGCTCATCCCGACACCAACGTGTTCACCGACAAGCCGTTCGGCGAGGAAGACGACGGCGAGGGCTTCGATATGCAGTCGCTGTTCACTATCGACGGCGATGCCATCCAGGCGGCGTTCAAGTTCGACGAGAGCGCGCTGACCAGCGGATTGTCAGGCATGTCGCTGGACCTGTCGGGGCTGTCGCTGGACATGGGATCGCTGCCGGCGTTCGACGGCTCGTCCATCGCGCTTGATCCCAGCAGCATCGACATGAGCAACCTGGTCGATTTCAGCGACATCAAGCTGGATCTGGGCGATGTGCAGCCGACCATGGATTCGGCGAAGATGCAGGCGGCCATGGAAGACATCATGGCAGGGTTCAACCCGTGGTACGCGAACTGGGCGCAGGAACAGGTCGCGCAAGGTAAGGTTCCCACCATGGAAGACGGAGCGAAAGCCTACCTCGAAAGCGAGGAGGTCCAGAAGAAGATCGCCGATGCCATCATGGGATCCATCGACATGAAGCAGGCCACCGAAGCCCTGCAAACCCAGCTACAGCAGCAGCTGTCGGCAAAGATGCAGCAAGCCGTCCCCGCCATGGCGCAGGCGCTTGAGAGCCAGCTGCAGGCGTCCATCACCACGGCCATGAGCTCGTACATGCAAAACGTGCTGGGCGCGTACATGCAGCAGATGCAGACCGCGCTGGAAACGCAGGTGTCCGCTGCCATGCAGCAGTCCATGAACCAGATCGCCGCGAACATGTCTAACGCCATGAGCATCGATGAGTCGGCCTTCGCCAACGCGTTCCAGATGAACATGGACGAGAACGACCTCACCGAGCTCATGATGTCGATGATGGGCAAGGAGGACGCCTCCTACGACAACAACCTGAAGAAGCTGGGCTACGCCGACTTCAACAAGCCGAGCGGCATCGACATCTACCCCATCGACTTCGAGAGCAAAGAGAAGGTCATCGGCATCCTCGACGCCTACAACGACCGCATGACCGCCGACGGCGAAGACGACAAGGTGATCACCTACACCGACTTCGTGGGCACGCTCATGGCCTCGGTCACCGACATCGTGAACATGATCAGCTACGTGCTGGTGGCGTTCGTGGCCATCTCGCTGGTGGTGTCGTCCATCATGATCGGCGTCATCACCTACATTTCGGTGCTGGAACGCAAGAAGGAGATCGGCATCCTGCGCTCCATCGGCGCCAGCAAGGGCGACATCAGCCGCGTGTTCAACGCCGAGACCATCATCGTGGGCTTCACGGCCGGCGTCATCGGCATCGGCCTGACCATGCTGGCCTGCATACCCGCCAACGCCATCGTCTACTCGCTGTTCGACGTGGCGAACGTGGCCTCGCTGCCGTGGCAGGCCGCCGTCATCCTGGTGGCCATCAGCGTGTTCCTCACGTTCCTGGCCGGCCTCATCCCCTCCAGCGCCGCCAGCAGGAAAGACCCGGTGGAAGCGCTGAGAAGCGAGTAAGCGAAGCTGCACCGCACAAGCCCGAGCAAACCGAAGAGGCGCTCCTGTTTTGCAAGAGCGCGTCTTTTCCTCGCCAAGACGAGAGGGGCGGCGTCTTCCATCGCCCCTCTCGCTTGCCGCGGACGCTTTTGTGGACGTTTCGCGAAATACCCGACGGCCATCGATTACCCCCTTGCGTCTCGTTCGGCTTCGGAGTATTCTACTTATTGAGATTAATTCTCAATAAGAGTGCACAGACGAAAACGTAAGACGAGAAGGAGTATCACCCATGAAGGTACGTTCCGAGATCCCCACCGCCGAGAACACCACGAACATGGACGGCTTCGGCACCTGCGAAGTCGGCACCACGCTCGAGAACCTGAAGGCCGCCATCGGCGGCGAGACCGGCGCTTCCGCCAAGTACGCCGCGTTCGCCCAGGCTGCCAAGGAGCAGGGCTACGAGCAGATCGCTCGCCTGTTCGAGGCAACGTCCGCTGCCGAGCAGATCCACATCGGCCTCGAGTACGCGCTCGTCGCCGAGATGGAGCCGGGCTTCGAGAAGCCGGCCGCCCCTGAGGCCGAGGGCATCCAGACCGACCTGAACCTCATCATGGGCGCTCAGGGCGAGATCTTCGAGACGTCCGACATGTACCCGGCCTTCATCAAGAAGGCTCAGGAAGAGGGCAACACGAAGGCCGTGCAGGTGTTCACCCGCGCCAAGCTGGCCGAGTCCGTGCACGCCGAGCGCTACCTGGCGGCGTACAACGACATCGACGCTCCCGACGACGACAAGTTCTACCTGTGCCCCATCTGCGGTTACATCCACAAGGGCGAGAACTTCGAGAAGTGCCCCATCTGCTTCTGCCCGAAGGCCTCCTTCCGCGCGTTCTAAACCGTCGCACCCAGCTTTTCCATCTGCCAGAAACGGCCGCCCTCGGGCGGCCGTTTCCACGTCTGCGACCTGCATCTTCACCGAATGTTTCACGTGAAACATTCGTTCGCACATTGCGCGGGAGCAGGTTGCGCTATCATAAGGGCTTCGGACGAAAGAAGGCTCTTATGGATCAGCAGCAGGCGACCATCTCCCCCACCATCGACGGCATCCTCGCGCACAACCGCGCGTTCGTGGAG
>NZ_DBFEGU010000024.1:0-2130 GCF_048329335.1 Eggerthella sp.
GCGCGTGCGGCTCGGCAGCGTCGTACTCGGCGAACCAGACGGGACGCCCGCCCAGATCGGCGCGGTCGTAACGCGCCATATCGCCGCTGTTGCCGTAGATCATCGTCTCGTAGCCGCCCTGCTCGAGGCGTTCGCAGAACGCCCGCGCGCACGCGGTGAGCGTCTCGCGATCCACGTTGTTCGCACGGCCCGCGCCGTCGGCGACGGGCTCGTGGTCGTACGCCACGGGCAGCGCCAGATAGCGGCCGGCCAGCAGCCGCAGCACGAACTCGGCTTCTTCGCGCGCCTCTTCGACGCTGACGGCCTGCGAGAAGAAGTACGCGCCCACGTCCAAGCCTGCGCTCGTCGCGTTGTCGATGTTCTCGGCGTATCGGGTATCGGCGTACAGCGCGCCCTCGGTGTAGCCGCGGTTGCCCACGCGCACGAAGGCGAAGTCCACGCCGTCGCTCGCCACAGCGCTCCAGTCGATGGCGCCTTGATGGTCGGACACGTCCACGCCTAACTGGGAGCGCACCTCGCCGTTCTCGCGGAAAGCCAGGCGGTCGCCCGAACGTTCGAGTCCGCTCCAATCGTAGGGGCTCACGTATGCCTGCGCCGCGGGCTCCGCTGCATCTTCGGGGCCGCATGCCGCCATGAAGCCGAGCGATCCCAGCAAGGCGACGGCGGTCAGGGCGGCTGCAACGGTGGTTTTGAATCGTTTCATGCGGCTTATCCTACCAAAGCCCCCGTCGTCCGTGCGCGCGAACCCGTCGGCGCTACGACGACTACAGAACCTGCATGCAAGGCGTGCACCGCTCTGACGCGGTGTTCGGCGCGAGCGGATCGATGGGACGGCGCGTCATGCGGCCAGCGCGCGCAGGTTTCCCAGAATGTGCTGTGCCGCGTCCTGCCCGAGGTAGTCGTAGGATACGAGCTTCCGCAACACTTCCTGCTGGCGCTCGCGCGCGAGGCCAGGGTTCTGAGACAGCGCGTACACGCTCGGCGCGTTCGGGATGCCGGCCAGCAGCGTGCATTCGTCGGCATCGAGCGCGCTGGGGGCTTTGCCGAAATAACCCCAGCTCGCACTGCCGATGCCCTCGTAGCCGTCGCCGAAGTAGATGGAGTTCACGTATAGCTCCAGGATAGTGCGCTTCGAGAAGTGCTGCTCCATCGTCAGCGCCATGAACACTTCGGCTATCTTGCGCTCGACGGTCTGCTCTTGGGTGAAGTACTGGTTCTTCGCCAGCTGCTGGGTGATGGTGCTGCCGCCTTCCACGATGGCGCCCGCTTTGAGGTCGTTCACGAGGGCGCGCGCCGTGGCGATGGCGTCGAAGCCGGGATGGGCGTAGAACCGATGATCCTCCACGGCCACGACGGCCTGCAGGTACAGGTCCGGCAGCTCGTCGATGGGCGTGAACGACTCGCTGCTCTGGATGGATGCGGCCATCTCGTCGAGGCCGGCTTCCTCGATCGCTTCGCGGTACAGGTTGAACCCGCGTGCAAGAAAGTACACTTCCACGAGCACGACGAGGATGAGCGCCGCCAGGGCGAGGCGCCCGATGAACGTGATGGCTGGATGCGCCGTCGATGCACGATGCGCCGTTCCTTTCATGGTTTCCACCTTTCTGTAGAGGAAAACTCCCCACTACGTTATACCAAGCGGTTCTTAACGCCGCCTTACCGACCGCTTGCCCCATCCTTACATTCCTGCAAGAAAGGCGTGTTCTATCAGGTAAACGATGGGCTATACTTTTGAAAACGACACGAACGAGAAGGGTGCGGCCGTCGCGTGCGGCAAGGCCGGTAACACCATCGAAGGACGGTGCGACGAACATGATGATATCGACACGGGGACGCTATGCGTTGCGGCTCATGATCGACATCGCACGACAAGGGGAAGCCGGCGCGCTGGTCACCATGCGGCAAGCGGCCGAGCGGGAGGATCTGTCCGTCAAATACCTCGAACAGCTGGGCGGGGCGCTGGTGAAGGCGGGCGTTCTCAAAAGCGTGCGCGGCGTGAGCGGCGGGTATCTGTTGGCGCGTCCGGCTGATCAGATCACTGCGGGAGACGTCTTGCGCGCCACCGAGGGCAGCTGCGCGCCGGTGTCATGCCTCGAAGATGGCGCGGAGGCGTGTCCGCGCCGCGATCAG
>NZ_DBFEGU010000025.1:0-10244 GCF_048329335.1 Eggerthella sp.
CACCGGCACGCCGCCGCCGCCCGTGGACACGACCACGTAACCGCCGTCCATGAGGTCCTTGACCGCGTCGAACTCGACGATGCGCACCGGCTTCGGGGAGGCGACGACCTGGCGCCAGCCGCGGCCCGCGTCCTCCTTGAACGTCCAGCCGGTCTCGGCGGCCTTGGCCTTGGCCTCCTCCTCGGAGAGGAAGGCGCCGACCGGCTTGGTGGGGTTCCGGAACGCCGGGTCGGACGGATCCACCACGGTCTGCGTCACGACGCAGGCCGTCGAGCGGTCGATGCCGCGCAGCTTCATGTCGTTCAGGATGGCCTGGGACAGCTGGTAGCCGATGTAGCCCTGGCTCATGGCGCCGGCCTCGGGGAACGGCATCTCCGGGGTCTTGCCGTCGTCGGCGGACGCGTACGCGAACGCGTTGTTGATCATGCCGACTTGGGGGCCGTTGCCGTGTGACACGATGACGTTGGTGCCCTCCTCGACCATGTCGACGATGTTCTTGGCGGTGTCCTTCACCAGCTGGAGCTGCTCCTGGGGCGTGTTGCCCAGGGCGTTGCCGCCCAGCGCGATGACGACGGACTTACCTTCACCCTTCTGATAAGGCATGCGATGCTCTCTTTCTCTCGGGCGCGCCCAACGCGCGCCGCAGGGACGGGAGGTGAGGAAAAAGCGGAGCGGCCCCTGGCGAAAGGACCGCTCCGTGGCCCGCCGACCTCCGCCGGTGCGCACCGGTTGGCCGGAGGACGGATGGGGCCTTCTGGAAAATGCCTTGATGAAAAAGCCGGGGTTGCCACGGCCGGAGACTGTCAGGCAGAGGATAATCAATCGCAGAACGCTCGCGGCACCGGCGGGACGGTCCGCCCCGCCGGCCGCGAGGTCGCCGGAACAGCCTACTTGCCGGCCGGCTCCTGCTGGGTGATGCAGTGGATGTTGCCGCCGCCGAAGACCACCTGGTCGGTCTTCACGCCCACGGCCTTGTACGCGCCCTCGCCCCACGCCTCGTCGAACGCAGCCTGGATCTGCTGGACGGCCAGCGCGTCGTTCTCGTCGCCGTACTGCGGCACGATGACGCCGCCGTTGACGATGAGGAAGTTCATGTACGACGCGATCAGCGGCTCATCGGCCACGCGCGGCTCGGCGTACTCCTCGGTGTCGATGGAGTCGCAGGACGCCTGGTCCATGTACAGCGGCTTCACGGGCATGCAGAGCTTGGTCACCTCGAGCTTGCGGCCCTTGGCGTCCACGGCGTTGGACAGCGTCTCGTAAGCGGCATGACACTCGTTGTAGAACGGGTAGTCCGGGTCGTCGGACCAGATGCACAGCACCTTGCCGGGAGCGACGATCTGGGCGACATCGTCGATGTGGCCGTTCGTCTCCTCGGGGTCGATGCCGTCCTTGACCCAGATGACCTTCTCCACGCCCAGGTACTTCTTCAGCTGCTCGTCGCAGTACGCGCGCAGCTCCTCGGACCAGGGCTCGTAGTCGGTCACGGACGCGTTGCGGCCGGGATCGAGCAGGCACATGTCGGTGGTGATGACCGTGCCCTCGCCGTCCACGTGGATGGAGCCGCCCTCGAGGATGAAGCTTTCGGGGCGATAGCGACGGCAGCCGCTCATCTCGGCCATCTTGAGGGCGATCTGCTCGTCTTTGTCCCACGGGAAGTACAGGCCGTTCTCGAAGCCGCCGTAGGCGTTGAAGTGCCAATGCACGGCGCGCTTGTCGCCCTCGTCGTTGACCACCCAGGTGGCGCCGGTGTCGCGCACCCACGCGTCGTCGGTGGTCATCTCGACGACGGTGACGTTCTCGTCGTCCTCGAACACGGCCTTGGCGTTGGCGTAGTCCACCTGGTTCACGCACATGGTGACGGGCTCGAACTCGGCGATAGCGCGCGCCACGTCGGCGTACTGCTTCTGAGCCGGCTTCGCGCCCCAGGCCCACGTGTCGGTGCGGTGCGGCCACGCCATCCAGATGCGGGTCTGCGGCTCGAACTCGCCGGGCATGCGGTAGCCGTCGGCCTTCGGGGTGGAAACGCTCTCGTGAATCGTCTTCATAATGCACACCTTTCTGTTTTGGTTTGCAGTACTTGCTTCAAGCGTTGTTTGTTACTCTGCTGGCGCCGCGCCGGATCCTTCCCTAAAGGACTAGCTTCGCGTCGCGACTCCGCTCAGGATGACAGCCGGGATGACGACCTGCGCGGCGCCAGCTTGGTTCTTGCTTACGCGACCGGCACCGCTTCGGGTGCCGCGCCGCCCTTCGCCTCGGGGGCCTCGGCCTCGTCGGCGGCCTCTTCGGCGGCTTCCTCAGCCAAGCGCTCGGCGGCCAAGGCGGGCGTCAGGCCCTTGTACTCTTCCGTGCGGCCGCGCTTCGACCAGATGCGCACCACTTCGCCCAGCACCACGAACACGATGACGCCGATGAGCATGGGGATCTTCGAAAGCTCTTCCTCCGAGCCGTTCAGCGGCACGATGGTGGCGATAATGGCCAGCACCAGCTCGATGGCGGGAATGGCCAGCATCACGTACATGAGCTTGCCCTTGAAGGGGAACGTGAACACGCGCTTGCGGTTCGGGTCCACCTTGCGCATCTTCAAAAACGCCGGGAACATCGGAATGTAGCTGATCAGCAGGAACACGACGTTCATCGAGAACAGCATCCAGAAGATGCCCTCGGAGATGGCCGGAATCGGGATCAGCTGCAGCATGAGGGCCAGCGAAGCCACCACGCCGTTCACGATAGCCGCGCCGGTGGGCATCTCGGTCTTCGCGTTCTCATGCGAGAACACCTTTGGCATGTTGCCGTGCTTGGCGGCGTAGTCGGCCACGAAGTTCACGCCGAACGACCAGGAGGCCATGTTCGCGAACAGGGTGACCAGGAAGATGATGCAGATGAGCATGAAGATGGGAGACGCCTCGCCCACCATGGTCATCACGGCGTAGATCATGCCGAAGTCCGGGTCGATCTGGTCGGCCGGGATGGCCGCGCCGATGCCGAACGAGCAGAACAGGTAGATGGCGCCGATGGCCAGGCCGCCCAGCACGATGGCCTTGGGGATGTCCTTCGAGGGGTTCTTCATGGCGCCGGCGAAGGTGCAGATGACCTCGAAGCCCATGAAGTTGAACAGGATGATGGACAAGTACGTCAGCGCGTTGGTGTTGGTGAGGTCGGGCATGAACGTGGCCGGCGACATGTCGCTGGCGAAGCCGTTGTTCACGGCGTACCAGATGCCGAGGCCGCCCACGGACACCGCGATGAGCACCTTGAGGACGGCGCCTCCGTTGAGGATCCAAGCGGAGTCCGACACCTTCGAGAAGCTCATGAACACGACGATCCACACGAACGCCAGCTCGATGAGCAGCACGGGAGCCAGCTCGAACTCCACGCCGAACACCATCCCCAGGATGTCGGGGAACAGCGTGGCCAGAGAGGCGATCCACAGCGGGAAGTTGATCCAGTAGTACCACGCCACGCGGCTGCCCCAGCGGTCGCCGAACGCCTCGCGGATCCAGTCGTACAGGCCGCCGTCGGAATCGTAGGTGGTTCCCAGCTCGGCGACGACCATGCCGTAGGGAAGTAGAAACGTGATGATGAGGAAGATCCACCAGAAGAACTGCTGGTTGCCGATGGCGGCAGCGGGGGCGGCGGCCTCGGCCACGAACACCACGCAGATCACGGACAGAATAACGCTGATGAATGAGAACTTCTTGACTTTATTACCCATTGGTTGTCCCCTTTCAGGGGTTCAGCCCCACCGGGCCGCGTCAGCTAACGTCGCGGGCCCGGCCCGGTGGAGCGTTCGATCAGTGCAGGCATCCTGGAGAAGGCCGTCCCCCTCCAGGATGCGCAATCCCCAACTAGGCGATCTTGTTGAGCACCGCGTTCATGCGAGCCTCGGCGGCGTCGGCGGCGTCGGCATCCTCCTTCGTCTTCGGGCAGAGGTAGGCCAGGATGGCACGGATGGAGTGCTTGCGGTTCTCGGCCTCGACCCAGCACAGGCTGCGCTCGGGATGGTCCATGACCTCGTCGGTCACTTCCTCGCCGCGGGTGGCCGGCAGGCAGTGCATGAACTTGGAGTCCGGGCCGGCGAAGTCCATCATCTCCATGGTCACCTGGTACTTGGGATAGAAGACGTCCATGTAGCTCTCGCCGCCCTCTTCCTCGTCGTACAGGCCGTACCACACGTCGGTGTAGACGAAGTCGGCGCCCTTGATGCACTCGATGTCGTCGGACACGGTGACGGTGCCGCCGGACACCTTGCAGTTCTCCTCGGCGATGGCCATGATGTCCACGTCGGAGTCGACCACGAGGCCGCCGTCGGTCACCTGCTTGCCCTTGGGGCCGAAGTGCACGAAGTCCATGCCCATCTTCGAGGCGATGAACATGAGGGAGACGCACACCTGCGTGGCGTCGCCGATGAAGGCGAGCTTGCAGTCCTCGATCTTCTTGCCCTCGGGCAGGTTCTCGATCATGGTCAAGAGGTCGCCCAGCTCCTGCGTGGGATGGTTGAAGTCGGACATGCCGTTGATGACCGGCGCGGCGGAGTGCTTCGCCAGGTTCACCACGTCGGGATGGCGGTTCACGCGGGCCATGAGGATGTCGACGAGCGAGCCCATGACGCGGGCGGTGTCCTCGAGGGTCTCGTGGCCGCCGAGCTGGATGGTGCCCGGGCCGAAGAACTGCGCATGGCCGCCCAGGTCGGTCATGGCCGTCTCGAAGGAGATGCGGGTGCGGGTGGACACCTGCTGGAAGATCATGCCGAGCGTCTGGTTCTTGAGGATCAGCGGGTAGCGGCCGCCCTCCTTGATCATAGCCTTCATGGACTGCGCCAGCTCGATCATGTCGAGCAGCTCTTCCTTGGTGAAGTCGTTGGTGTCGATGTAGTCCTTCACTGCCATGGTTCCTCCTATGGAATCGGTGGTCCGCGACATGCCGTCGGCAGCCGCATCTCTTGGCGCCCACTATGCGACCGGCACCCCGCGTTGTGAAGGAATAATGAAGATTATTTTCACGAAAAGAAATCTATAACCGAAATAATCCCCCGTAACCCATCCTCTGAACAGGCACTATAGTCTCAGTTTACAAAAGCTCTACAACCCCGATACGACTCGCTAAACCCACGAGGTAGAATGGCCGCATGAAGAACGGCCGACCCGCAAACGGGAAAGCGAGGGGGACTAAACCTTGGAGATCGCCTTCTACTTCTACACGATCCTCGTCATGCTCGTCTGTATCGCGGCGGGAACGATCTCCCTTTCCGCGTACTTCGTCTGCCGTAAACGAAGCCATCTGTACATGGTGGCGTTCTTCCTGTTCTACTTCCTCGATCTGGCGCTCATTTTCCAGAACGAATACCTCGGACAGAACACCGAGTTCCCCCTCGAAGTGTTCTACGCCATCGACCAGCCGGCCCTGAGGATATTCTTCGCCCTCGGCATCTTGGAAGCCCTGTGGCTGATCGCCTTGGATTTCCTCGGCGAGAAACGGATGTCGATGCGCATCGCTCCAGCCGTGGGCTTCGTCGTGCTCAGCACCGTCGTGATCGTCGCCCTGCCCGAAGGGCAGTACAAGCAATGGCTGTTCTACAGCATGCGCCAGGTGTTCCTGCTGTGGTGCCTCGGCTACGTGCTCATGCGCTACCGCACCACCAAAAGCGAGATCGAGAAGACGAGACTGCGCCGTCACGAGCCTTTGTTCCTGATCACGTTGGTGCTGACCATGTGCATCATCCTGGAAGACACGTTCATGATGCTAGTGTGGGACCCCACGTCGGTCTCTATGCTGCCCCTCTACATATCCGAGCGCAACTTCTCCGAGAACTTCCTCATGCTGGCGTTCGCGTTCTTCAGCCTGCGCGAAGCCGGAGCCACGTTGCGGCTGCGGTTCAAGGAGCCGCCCGCATCCGAGAACCCCGAGGTGCGACGGCAGATCGACGACCTGCTGCCCGCGTACTGCGAACGCCACGGCATGACCGCACGCGAGCGGGAGATCCTCGCCCTCGTGCTGCAGGGCAAGGACAATCAGAACATCGCGAGCGAGCTGCAGCTGGCGCTGGGAACCGTGAAGGCGCACGTGCACAACATCTTGAAGAAGACCGACCACGCAAGCCGCCAGGATCTCACCCGCGACTTCTGGAAAGAGTGAGACAAAGGGACAGAGGGACGAGGAGGCATCGTGAACGAGATCTGGTTCTGCTACACCATGCTGTTCATACTGATGTGCCTGTTCTCGGCCAGCATGTCGCTGTCGGCCTATTTCGTGTCGCATCGCACCACGTACCTGGGCATCATGGCGTTCTTCATCGCGTTCTGCTTGGAGACATCGCTCATCTTCCTGGACGAGTACTCCTACTTGAAGCCCGACACGCTGGCCGAGATCGTGACCTTCCCCTTCCTGCATCCGTGGATCAAGCTGGCGTTCTCCACGCTGTTCATCATGAGCGTGTGGTGGGTGGTGCTGGAATACGTCGAGCGCCGCACCTGGCTGCGCATCGCCGTGCCGTGCGGGGCATGCGTGCTCGTGCAGGCGGCGGTCGTGGTGGCGGTGCAGGACTCGAGGCTGAGCCAGTGGATCTTCTACGGCGTGCGCGACCTGTGCGTCGCTTCGGCGCTCGGCTACGGCTTCTGGACGTACCGGCGAGGAGCCGACGAGACGCTGCGGCAGCACCTGCTGCGCATGCGCAAGCCCTTCATCGCGTTCGCCGTGCTGATCGCCCTCGTGTTCGCCGAGGATTCGCTCATGATGTACTACCTTGCGCCGCAGATCACCGACCTGTCGTTCACGTACCACCTCAGCGAGCGCAACATGTGCGAGAACGTGGCGGTCATCTTCTGCGCGGTTCTGGCCATCCGCTCGGCCGCCGACACGCTGTCCATCCGCTTCCTCGAACCGCCCACGGGCGCCACGACGAAGGTGCAGCAGCGCGCCCACACGCAGTTGGCGCGCTACGCCGACCGCCATGCGCTCACGCCGCGCGAGCGCGACGTGCTGGCGCTGCTGCTGGAAGGCAAGGACAACCAGAACATCGCGAGCGCGCTCACGCTGTCGCTGGGCACGGTGAAGGCGCACGTGCACAACATCTACCGCAAGGCCAACGTCAGCTCGCGCCAGCAGCTGCTGCAAAGCTTCTGGAAAGAAGATTGAAGCAGCTCCTGGTCAAACGAGCACTAACCCCTTCTAAACCCGCAGCGGGGCAATCCAACCCCTTATAAACTTTCCCTCTTCCGCACGGCGGGCGTATGGTCGTTTGCAGACGGGGCGGCTGCAAGGGAGCCGCCCGAACGCAAGGGGCGGCCGCCCGGTCGCCCGGGGAGGCGGCAAAACGCCGCAGACCAAGGATCGGGAAAGGAGGGCAGCGCTGATGGCAGAAGACGCAACCGCCGTCGCGGTCACCGACGAGGACCGCGAGTTAGCCACGAAGCCCGTGCACGGCCTGTTCGTCAAGTACTCGCTCATCACGCTCATCGGCATGGCCGCGCAGGCCGTCATGGTTATCCTCGAGGGGGTGATCATCGGCAACGGCCTGGGATCGTTCGGCTTGGCCGTGGTGGGCATCATCATGCCGCTCGAGCTGCTGAACCTGGCGCTGGGCGGATCGCTGGGCATGGGCGTGGCCACCGTCGCGGGCAACCGTCTGGGCGCCGGCGACATGGCGGGCGCGCGCAAGGCGTTCGGCCAGGGCTTCTGGCTTTCCACGTACCTCATCCTGGCCGTCTCGGCGCTCATCTTCATCTTCGCGCCGCAGATCGCCCTGATGCTGGGCGCCACGCCCGACCTCGTGGACGGCGTGGTCACGTTCATGCGCATCTTCGTGTGCTTCTACCCGTTCTGCATCCTCGGCCAGATGATGTCGTCGGTGCTGCGCGTCGACGAGAAACCGGGGCTGGCCACCGCCGCCATGTTCGGATCGGCCGTGCTGGCCATCGTGTGGCTGTACTGCTCCATCTTCCTGGCGAACATGGGCGTTGCGGGCGCGGCCGTGTACTACGGCCTGTCCATCGGCCTCTGGTTCGTCGCGGTGTTCTATTTCGTCTTCAGCAAGCACACGAAGTTCAAGATCGCCTTCTCCGACATGAAGCTTGAGGGCAAGCTGTGCAAGGAGATCCTGACCATCGGGCTGCCCACGTTCCTCGTGCAGGCCGCCAGCCTTCTGTACACCATCGTCATCAACAACTATCTGGGCGTGCTGGGCGGCGATCTGGAGATAGGCGCCTTCGCCATCCTGAACGGCTACCTGGTGTACATCCTCAACATGATGTGGCTGTGCTCCACCTACGGCGTGCAGCCCCTGGCTAGCGTGAACAACGGCGCCAAGCGCCCCGATCGCCTGAAGACGCTCATCCGCGCGTCGCTGGTGGACACCGCCGCCGCCATCGCCGTGGTGTCGGCGCTGTTCATCCTGTGCGCCGTGCCCATCTGCACCATCTTCTGCGGAGACGAGCCCGACCTCATCGCGCTGGCCGCCGCCAACACGCTGCCGCTCTGCCTGCTGGCCTGCCTGGGCTCTGCCTCGAACGTGATGTCGGCCTACTTCCAGGCCGTGGACAAGGTGGTCATCGCCACGGTGCTGGGCATGAGCCGTTATCTCCTGTTCACCGTCCCCTGCATTATCATCATGTCGTCGTTCATGGGCATCACCGGCGTATGGTGGGCGCAGCCGGTGGCCGACGTGCTGTGCTTCGCGTTCACCATGGTGTTCGTGGTGCGCGAGCTGCGCCGCCTGGGCTCGCTGCGCGTCGAACGCACCGTCGATTCGTCCGATCTGTCGAAGGAAGGAGCCGTCGCATGAAGCCGGCCGATCTGATCTTGAACAGCACCCGCATCTTCACCGCCGAACCGGGCGTCGACGCTACCATGGACGGCAGCATCGCCATCGAGGGCGGACGCATCGCCTTCGTCGGGCCGCGCGAGGAAGCCGCCGCCTATGCGGGCCCCGGCACCGAGACCGTCGACTTGGGCGACGCGTTCGTCTGCCCCGGATTCCACGACTCGCACCTGCACTTCTTCCCCTCGGCCATGGACCGCTCGCCCTACGTGGTGTTCTGCGAGGGCACGTGCCCGGAGGACTGCGTCGAAGCGCTCAAGCAGGTGGAGGATGCCCGGCCGGCCGACGAGTTCATGCTGTCGTACGGCTGGTACCACCCGCTGTGGGACGACCCCGTGCTGCCGAACAAGGACATCCTCGACGCCGCCTACCCCGACCGTCCCGTGTGCCTGCAGTCGGGCGACTCGCACACGCTGTGGGTGAACTCGAAGGGCCTCGAGAAGTTCGGCATCACGAAGGACTCGATCCCGCCCGCCGGCGGCGTCTACCAGAAGGACGAAAACGGCGAGCTGACGGGGATCATCCAGGAAACGGCGGCCACCGCGCTCATCCCCACCATGCTCGAATTCAGCGAGGAGGAAACGAACGCCGGCATCCGGCAGTTCCTGGCCGACCTCAACGCCGAGGGCATCACCAGCGTGTGCGACGTGTCGCTTCTGGCCGTACCCGGCGGCGACTTCGTGCGCGACGACGTGTACCGCGCGCTGCACGAGCGCGGCGACCTCACCGTGCGCATCAACATGTTCCCCACCGCGCTGGAGGATCTGACTCGCGCCCGGAAGTTGCGCGACGAGTTCGCCGACAACGACCTGCTGCGCTCTCCCGGCCTCAAGCAGTTCTTCGACGGCGTGTCGTCCACCCACACCGCCTGGCTTTCCGAGCCGTACTCCAACGCGGCGCACGAGGGCGAATGCGGCGCGCCGGTGACCGACCCCGAGCGCATGCGCACCATCGTGCTGGGCGCGGCCGAGGAGGGCTTCGCCGTGCGCATCCACACCATCGGCGACAAGGCCATCCACACCGCGCTCGACATCTTCGAGGAGGCGCGCGAGAAGTTCGGCGCGCCGAACGGCCAGAACGGCTTGGAGCACCTCGAGAACTTCCTGCCGGGCGACATCGAGCGGCTGGCCGAGCTGGACGTGTGCGCCAACTGCCAGCCGCCCCACACGGTGCTCGACCCGAACGGCATCGAGCGCGACCTGGGGCCGGAGCGCGCCAAGCTGATGTGGCCGTACAAGAGCTACCTCGACGCCGGCGTGAAGTTCTCCTTCGGCACCGACTCGCCCGTGGTGGACATCAACTCGCGCGAGGTCATCTACGACGCCGTGACGCGCCAGAGCCCGGCCACCGGCGAGCCCGCAGGCGGCTGGCAGCCGCACGAGAAGATCCCCGCCGCCGACGCCGTCCGCGCCTACACGCTGGGCAGCGC
>NZ_DBFEGU010000026.1:0-11228 GCF_048329335.1 Eggerthella sp.
CCGGTACACGGTTTCTGCGGTTGCCAGCGGCAGCGCCGCGTCGATGCGCGCGAGGGTCGCGCGCTGGCGCTCGGCGCGAGCGGTGCGGGTGGCGGGCAGGTCGAGTTCGGAGATGGTGCGTTCCACGACGATGTCGCATGCGGCGTCCCAGCGCGCAACGTCCACGTGCGGGCCGGGGTAGAGGTGCAGGAACACGTTGTGCAGCACGATGTGCAGATAGGCGCGAGTGAGTTCGGCCGGTTCCGCGGCGTAGAGGCGCGCGAGCGTTGCGGGGTCGAAGCGGATGTGAAGGCCGTCAGTGGCCAGCGTGGCATCGCGCACGGGGAAAGGGCGCAGGCGCGCGAACGCAGCGTTCATGAAGCGCAGGTTCACGAGCAGCGCGTTTTTCGCAAGGTCGAGCGCTTGGCGGGCAAGCGGCTCGACGGCTTCGACGGCCATGATGCTCCTTTGAACGAATGTGCGTGCGCGAAGCGCGTGCTTGCTTCGCGGCGGCTCTTGCCTTCGTCGCTTCCCGCAGTGTAGCATGGGGGAAGCCAAGGGTAAACAGGCTCGTTGCCGAGAGGTTTTTGGGAGGTAGCACAATACTATGATGGAGAACACGCTGGTCTATCATGGTGCTCATGCGCCGATCGAAGAATTGCTTGATCATGCGATCAAGAATCCGGTGCGCCTCGACGCGCGCGATGTGGAGGTTGTCGAGGCTGCGCGGGCGGTGGAGGGCGAAGTGTGGTCTCCGCAGCTTCCGGCTTATCGGGCCTGGGCTGCCGAAGGGGAAGCCGGCGACGTCGCGGGCGGTGCGGGTCGCGAGGGGGATCTGTATTCCGCAGGCGCGCTGTGGATGGGCGAGTTCGACGAGCTGCTTGCCCAGGCGGCCGAACGCGATGCCGCCGACGCGCAGGAGACGCCGCGCGCTCGTATGGAGGAAGGGCTCCGCGGAGCCGTGGGGGTGCGGCAGGTGCCCGGCGGATATGCCCTGACCGCGTTCGATCTGCGGAGATTCGCTGCGGCGGTGGGGCAGAGCGACGATTTGGCGGTTCTGCTGCCCGCGTACGTGGACGGGATCCCCGTGGTGCGCGTGGCCGTGGAAGCGTTCGCGCGCCGCTTCGTGCAGGGCGTGGGGGTGCTGCTTCTGGTGGTGCCCGACACGGTGGAGCATATCGCTGCGAACGCGTTCGCAGCGATGTCGGCGCAGCGGATCCATATCGGGCGCGGCGTAAGCCAGCTAGGAGAGCAGCGCTGCGATTTGGCGGGAGTCTCGCCGCGGTTGGCGCGCCGGGAGTATTCGGTGGATGCCGGAAACGCGCGCTATCTGGCGCGCGAGGGCAACCTGTTTTCGGACGGCGGACGGGAGCTCGTGTTCTTGGCCTCTCCGTACGGCGAGCGCGTGAGCCTGCCCGATGGGGTGGAGCGCGTGGCTTCGTCGGCGTTTGCGGACGGTTGCGAGCCCCCTGCGGTGGTGGACTGCTCGGCGGCGCTTGCGCGCGTTGACTCTCGCAGCTGGGACGACGCGGTCTGGCGCTGCCCGGTCGAGGCTCCCGCGTACCGCGCGCTTCGCAAGCGCGGCGTCCGTCTGGCGGGGCCGGCAGCCGTCGAGTTGGAAGGATGCTGGTACGACTTCGACGCGGAGGGCGCGGTGCTGGTAGCGGGGCCGCCGAAGCCGATATCGGTGTCGCGGCGCTTCGCCGAGCAGGCTGCGGTGCGCGCCGTGGCCGTGCGCGGCAAAGACGAGGTTGCAGACGATGCCGACGTCTGCGCGCTTTCGCCCGCTGCGGCGGCTGCCGAGGCGGCCACGGAGTTCGCGGCCTCGGGGGAAGCGGGCTCCACCGTGGGTTACGTGTCGGCCAGCGCGAGCGACGTGCTGGCGCTTCCGCGACAGGTGGAAGGGCGGCCGCTCGTGCGCATCGGCGTAAGGGCCCTGCCGTTCGCGCCGGCCTCGGTGGTGGTACCCGAAACCGTGCGCATCATCGAACGCGACAACGCATGCCGCGGCACGAAGCGCCTGATCCTTCCCGAAGGGCTGGTTTCCATCGGCGCGCACTGCTTCTGGTCGCGTAAGCTGGAGGGGCCCGTGCTTATCCCGGCGAGCGTGCGCTCGGTCGGGGAGGGCAGCTTCGAGTACGCGGTGTGCCGCCTGTCGCACGTGGGGGCGATCGTGCACGTGTCGGCCGATCAGCTGCTCACCTGCTTTCTGACGGACGCCTCCGACGGCGTTCCGTTCGACTTCGGGCGCTACGACGAGCTTCTGCGGTCGGGGAAAAACCTGCCCGATCGTTTGGGCGCGCTGCTGCACCGGCTGGCCGTACCCTACCGGCTCGCCGACGACATGCGCTCGGTTCTGGTGTCGCACCTGCGGGGCTACGGGCGCGAGGCCCAGGAGCGCATCGCGCGCGAGGGAGATCGGAACATGGTGGAAGCTCTGGTCAAGGCCGGTTTTATCGACGATGCCTCGTTCGATCGGCAGATCGAGCTTTTGCGCGCTTGCAACCGCACCGACTGCGTGGCGTACCTCATGGAGCATCATCGCGCCCAGGCCAAGCCGACGAGCGCGAAGGAGCGGTTCGCGCTGTGAGCCACGGCGCGTAACGCGCGTCGGAAAGGCGTGGACCCTGCGCTAGGTTTAAGCGGTTTGAGCGACTGGGCGAATCCGCTTCGGCGGCGCGCCCTCGCGCTGCTATACTTGATGGCTCTGGAACGAACGAGGCTGTAAGAGGTGCGCGATGATCGACGAGATCCAAGTTGAGAACCTGGCGCTGATCCGCGAGGCGACGCTGGTGCCGGCGCGCGGGCTGACCGTGCTCACGGGCGAGACGGGCGCGGGCAAGACGGCGCTGCTCTCGGCGTTGAAGCTGCTCATGGGTGCGCGCGCCGACAAAGACGCCGTCCGCGACGGCGAGGAAGCCCTCTCCGTGTCGGGGAGGTTCTACGGCGCCGTCTTTTCCGGCTTTGCGTCTTCCGACGATCTTGCGGGCCGGTCTTCCGCTGACGCGGTTGAAAGCGGGGAGGCGGACGACGGCGTTCCCGTCGAGCTGGTCGCCATGCGCCGCGTAACCTCGGACGGGCGTTCGCGCGTGTCCATCGACGGCCGCATGGCCAGCGTCGGCGAGCTGGCTCGCGCCATTGCTCCCACCATCGACTTGTGCGGTCAGCACGAGCACCAGCAGCTCATGAAAACGTCCCAACATGTTCGTATGCTCGATGCCTGGGCGGGCGACGCGGTGGTACAGGCGCGCACCGCCTACGAGGAGGCGTTCGCGACGGCGAACGCGGCGGCGGCCGAGCTGACGCGCGTGCGCGAGGCGGGCGAGGCGTCCTCGGCCAAGCTCGACGAGGCGCGCTTCGTGCTGCAGCGCATCGACGCGGTGGATCCGCGCGAGGGCGAGTACGACGAGCTGCTGGACGACCTCGCCCGCGTGGAGCATGCTGAGGCATTGGCTGTCGCTGCGAACGGGGCGCATGAGGCGCTTGCGGGCGAGCAGGGGGCCATCGACGCGCTGGGCAGCGCGGTGGCGGCGCTCGACGGTGCGGCGCGTTACGATGCCAAGCTGGGCGAGTTCGCCGACGCGTTGCGCGAGGCGGGCTACGTGTTGGAGGACATGGCGCGCGAGACGCGCGACTACCGCGAGGGCGTGGAGTTCGACCCCGAGACGCTGGCGCAGCAGCAAGAGCGCATGGCTTCGCTGCAAGGGCTCCTGCGCACGTACGGTCCGCGCATGGAAGACGTGCTGGCGCGTCGCGCCGAAGCGGCCGACCTCGTATCGCTCGTGGACGATGCCGCCGAGCGCGAACGCGCGGCGCAGCGGGAGCTCGACCTGGCCGAAGAGGCGCTCGCGCAGGCGGCGTCCGCGCTGGCCGACGCGCGCGCCGAGGCCGCCCCGCGGTTCGCCGAAGCCGTGACGGCGCAGATGGATCGCCTGGAAATGGGCGGGGCGCAGCTGGTGTGCGACCTCGCACCGCTCGAGCGCGTTCAGTGGACGAAGGCGGGCCCGCAGGCCGTGGAGTTCCTGTTCCGACCTGGCGCCGGCATGCAGGCGCGTCCGCTCGCGCGCATCGCATCGGGCGGCGAGGTCAGCCGCGTCATGCTGGCCGTGAAGGTGGTGCTGGGCGAGGTCGACGACGTGGACACGCTTGTGTTCGACGAGGTGGATGCGGGCGTGGGAGGTTCGACCGCCGTGGCGCTGGCCGACGTGCTGGCCGATTTGGCGCGCACGCACCAGGTGATCGTCGTCACGCACCTCGCGCAGGTGGCCGTCCGAGGCCAGGCGCACTACGTGGTGCGCAAGGCTGCGGGGGACGAGGGGGCCATGCCCGAAACCGACCTGCGGCAGCTGCCCGAAAGCGAGCGTCCCGCCGAAATCGCGCGCATGCTGTCGGGCGATGCTACCGAGACATCGCTTGCGCACGCGCGCGAGATGCTGGCCCGAGCGGCCGGATAGCCCAAGCGGGCGACTCGTTTTTCTTGCGTTCCGCGCCGTTCGCTGTTAGCGGCGATCCCCGTTGCGTTGTCTGCCGATGGCGGTTGTGCAGGAGATTTCCCCTGCGGTGCACAAAAAGATGCGACGTTTGACGCACGGGGCTGAGAAAAGGCGCGACAAAACGAAAGCGCGCTCCCTTGTTGGGAAGCGCGCTTCCTTGACCTGCTGTTTTCTTCGGCTGCTCGAATTGCTGCTGCAAGCTGCGACCGCGAAATATCAAACGTCGCGTCTTTTTGTGCAAAAAAGGACGCGTTTCGTGCAAGGACCCGCCGTGCTGGCGCTCGACGTGCCCTGTCCGTTGCCGGTGCCCTCTCTCGTTGGCTACGAGCGGTTGCTCCGCTTTTTCCGCGTGATCTGCATGGCGATCGCGCAGGTCAGCGTTACGCCGCCGGCGAGAAGCGCGATGCCCAGCGCAATTTGCGGCAGGGGCGCATCGCCCGTCGCGGCGAGTGCGGCGGCGTTCGCCGGTGCCTGCTTGGAGTCGGTCGTGCTTGGCAAGGGCTTGGGCGCATCGGGCTTCGACTCCGGCTTCGGTGCTGGAGTCTCGGGTTCCGGAGCGGGCGCCGGCGTGTCCGGCGTTGGGGGAACCGGGGGCGTGGGAGCCGCCGCGCCCTGCGCCGCGAGGAGCAACGGCCCGGTGACGACGCTCTTCTTGATCGCGATCGCGCCGGTGGCCGGGTCGTACGTGTAATCGGTGCCCGCGGCCAGTGCGAGCGTTTGCCCGTCGGCCGCCCCGCAGCGCACGTCGATCGCGTCGGGCAGCAGGTAGCCTTCGTTCGCGCTCAGCTGGTAGAGGTTCGCATCTGCGCCGTCCTTCTCGAACGCGGCGGTCAACGCGGCGGACGGTTCCGCCGGGAAGCCTGCAGCCGTGTTCTTCGGCATTGCGCTGGGTACCGCGGCAATGGACAGCCCGGTCAGGTTCGCGCGCAGCGGATACGCGCACGAGGTCACGGTGCCGCCCTGGTCGCTGATGACGTTCTCGAAGATACCGCCTTCGATGACGCCTCGGTTGGTCACGTCGCTAAGGAACGTGCCGCCTGCGATGGTTCCGTGGTTCGTCACGCTGCCGTTGAACGTGCCGCCCGTCAGGACGGCGTTGTTGTAGTCGGGGTCGGGATCGCCGTTGGTTACGGTGCCGTCGAACGTGCCGCCGGATATGGTGCCGCCGCCGGTGGTGGTGTCTTCGTCGTTGCTTGTCACGGAGCTGGTGGAGGAGAACGCGCCGCCCGCGATGACGCCCCTGCTGAGAATCTTGCCGCTGAACGTACCGCCTTCGATGGTTCCGAAGTTGTCTATTTCATCCGAGTTGAACGTGCCGCCTTTGATGGTGCAGGATCGGTTCTCGTCGGGATCGAACCTCATGTATCCGTTCTGCACGTATGCGTTGAATACGCCCTGACCTTCGATGGCTCCGCCGTTGTCCACTCCGATGTTGAACTCGCCGCCGCGTATCGTGCCGTCGTTGGTCACGTTGTTGTTTTCGCCGCCGTCGTTGAACGTGCCGCTCGAAATCACGGCGCCGTCGTAGTTGTTCACGTAGCCGTTGAACGTGCCTCCCGCGATGGCGCCGGCGCCGGCGTTGTTGGATGCGTTTTGCACGGTTCCGTGGAACACGCCGTCCTCGATGGTTCCCTGATTCTGCATGCGGCCGTTGAACGTGCCTCCGCAGATGGAGCCGCCGAGGTTGGAGCTGTTGCCGCTGTTCACCTCTCCGTTGAACGTTCCGCCGTTGATGGCGAAGCCTTTGAATATGTTCACGGACTCGTTGAACGTGCCGTCCTCGATCGCGCCGCTTCTCATCCCCATGACCATGCAGTCGAACGTGCCGCCCGTGATGGTGCCGGAGGAGGTGCTCACGTACGATTTTGTGGGATCGTTCGGGTCGCTGTTGAAGGTTCCACCTGCGATGATGCCCGCGTTTCCGATGCTTGCGGTGAACGCGCCGCCCCTGATCACGCCGCCCGCTTCGTTGCGCACGGCGAAACCGGACGTCTGCGACGCATCGACGAACGTGCCGTCCTCGATGACGCCCTTGTTCCGAAGGAGGTTCTCGCTCGAGACGTTGAGCGCGTGGCCCGTGAACGTGAACGCGTGCCCCGCGCCAAGCGTGAGCTTGCCGTCGGCGTACGTCCAGCCTTCTCCCGACGTGCCGATCGGCGCGCCGTCGGCGCCGATTTCGATGGTGACGGGAACAGCGCTCGCGAATGCGACGTTTGGGTCGAGCAGGCAGGCGAATGCGAGGGCGGTAGCAAGAGCGATCAGGCGTTTTCTCATGGGAGTTCCCTTCGGGCAGGTTAACGCTCAGATGCTAGCATGCAAGGGGAGTCTGTAGGCGACCGCTGCGAAAGCGGTGGGATGCGCTGCGAAAAAAGACGGCAGCCAAGCGGCTGCCGTCTCAGGGGAGCGAAAAGGGAAGGGCGCGTTAGATGGACGATGCCATCGCTTCGTCGTCGGGGAGCGCGGCGGCTTCCTCGGAGCGCTCCAGTTTCGACGCCGCTTCGGCGTCGCGCTCGGCCAGGTACTGCTGCATGGAGTAGTGCGTGATGTCGGAGCGGTTGATCACGCCCACCACCTGGCCCTCGTCCAGCACGGGCACCTTCTTCAAGTGGTTCTCGCCCAACACGCGACACACTTCGGGAAGGTCGGCATGCACGTCCACGCCGATGATGCCCTTCGCGCCGATGCTCTTCGCCGGCATGCCCATGAGCTCGTCGAGCTTGCGGGCGAAGTCCTGGTTGCCGCCGTCGGCGTCCACGGTCTGCATGATCATGACCACGGGGTCCATCAGCATCTGCGATCGCTTCGACAGGTAGCGCATGATATCGCCGTCGGATACGAAGCCCACGGCCTTGCCCTGTTCGTCTACCAGCGGGGCGGCGCTGATGTGCCGGTCCACCAGCACCTGCATGGCTTCGGCCATGGTGGCGTTGGCGGGCAGCGTGTACACGTCGCGCTTCATGATGGACTCCAGCACCGTGCGGCGGGAGTTGTCCCGATCCTTCTCGGCGGCCTCGCCCGGTTTGTTCTTCACCAGCGCCACGACCATGACGAAGCCGACGAGGCACAGCGCGCCGGCTAGGGCGAACGCCACGTCGATGCCGAAGATGCTGGCTTGCGTGGGAGTCATCGTCCGGGAGCTCATGTTCGTGGCGATAGTGGAGGCCGAAACGATGATGGCGGTGCCCAGCGAGCCCGCCACTTGGCGGAACGTGTTGTTCACCGAAGTGCCGTGGTTCACCAGCTCGTTGTCGAGCGCGTTCATGCCCCAGGTGGTGATGGGCATGTTCACCAGCGACAGCGAGAACAGGCGCACGGTGTACAGAAGGGTCAAGGTGATGATGCCGGTTTCGGTGCTCAGGAATGCGAAGCAGAACGTAGTCAGCGTGAGCACGCCCATGCCCACGAGCGCCAGCACGCGCGGTCCGTGCTTGTCGAACAGACGGCCGGCGATGGGCCCCATGGCACCCATGATGATGGCGCCGGGCAGCAACACGAGGCCGGACACGGTGGCGGAGTAGCCCATGAGCGACTGCAGGTAGATAGGCACCAAGATGCCTGCAGCCAAAAGCGCGCCTTGCACCAACATGCCAATGATCGTGGCGATGAGGAACTTGCGGTTCTGCAGCACGCGCACCTGCAGCATGGGCTTCTCCATCTTCAGCTGGCGTCGGAAGAAGAACACGAGCGCTACCGCGCCAACGAGCGTGCCGGCGATAGCGTCGGCACGCAGGCCGTAGGAGCCGATGGTGGACAGGCCGTACAATAGGCCGCCGAAACCCAGCGACGACAGGATGACGGAGGGCACGTCGAGCGTGACGTCCTTCTTCGTTTCGCCGCCCTTCTGCAGCACGAACGCGCCGATAAGCACTACGACGGCCGACAGCGCGGTGATGATGTAGAACATATCGTGCCAGGTGTAGCGGTCGATGATGACGCCCGCCACGGTGGGGCCGATGGCGGGGCCGAACGCGATGACGATGCCGAACAGGCCCATGGCCGTACCGCGCTTGTCCACGGGGAACGTCCACATGAGCACCGTCATCACAAGGGGCATGAGGATGCCCGCGCCGGCGGCCTGCACGAGCCGGCCCAGCAGCAGCACGACGAAGCTGGGACCCCAGCCCGCAAGGAAGCTGCCCAACGTGAAGATAACCATGGACACGAGGAAGAGCCGCTTGGTGGTGAAGCGGTCCGTCAAGAAAGCCGTGATGGGGATCATGATGGCGTTCACCAGCGTGAAGCCGGTGGTGAGCCACTGCGCCATGGAGGCGTCGACGCTCATCTCGGTCATGACCGACGGCAGCGCCGGGGCGACGACGGTCTGGTTCAGAACCGTCACGAACGTGCCGAACACCAGCACGGCCAGCATGACGATCTGCTTGCGCGTTAAACCCATATACCTGTTCCTTCCGAATGTGCGCTGCGAACAAAAACGCCTTTGAAGGGGAGCTTGCAGCTAACCCGACTTCAAAGACGCCCGTTGTCATGCGGTTGACGTGATTTACACTCAGTATAAATATTCATTCGGTAGATGAAAAGTGCTCGGCAGTAAAGTTGTGGTACCCTGCACCGAAACGGCACATCGCGGCGATGAAAGGGTGCGCGCAACGTGGAACAGACAAAGCCGTCGGCGGAAGGCCTGCGGTATCGTAAGAAGCTCAAAGCCAGGCTTTCGGTGGAGCGAGCGGCGTTAGAGCTGGTCATCGAACGGGGCTACGACGGCGTGACGGTAGAGGACATCTGCGCCCGTGCCGAGATCTCCAAGAAGACGTTCTTCAACTACTTCCCATCGAAAGCGGCCGCCATCATGGGTCGTCTGGACTCGTTTCCCGACGACGAACAGCTGGTTCGCATCCTCGAAGAGCATAGCGAAGCCTGCTACCTCGACGTGTTGGTCGGCGTAGTGGGAACGGGCGCCGCTTCGGGCGTGGACGAGGGCATTGTGAACCTGCGACGCGAAGCGCTGCGCTCCATGCCTCAGCTGTTCTTTCAAGGTCAGCGCGACATATTGGCTATTCAGCGCTCCATGGCCGACGCTTTGCGCGCGCATTTAGCCGAGTGCCCCGAACGGCGTATGCTGACGGATCGCTCGGTGGAGGAGGAGGCGCTTGTGGCGTCGTCGACCGCTATCGGCCTCGCCCGCACTCGCTCAATGCTGACCGTGTGCGGCGATTTGGAGCCGTCGGCGGCCGAAACGCGCCGCCTTGTCGCCGCGTACCTGTCGGCCGGCGACAAGGCGTGTCAAGGGGACGGGTGATTTGACACGCTTTGATGGTATCAAGGGAATGGTGCCAAAGGGGCGTGTGTCAAGACACCCGTCCCTTTGGCACGCCGGACACGTCCGACGGATGCTGTGAAAAACTTCTTGACAGCTTTTCCTAACACTGTGCTATAGTTTGCGCCACAACTTAATACCTTGAAACCGATGAGGCGAAGGTCAAGCCGTCATGAGCACTCACAGAGAGCGGGCGCAGCTGGGATTCCCGCAGTAAGCTGGATGGTAAATGGATCGCCGAGGGAAAGGGGAAAGGAAGGCGCGGCGCGCAAGCGGCCGGGCTGACCGAGTATCTGGACCGTGAGCCTGCGTTAAGGGCAGAACATGTGTTGGCATGTTCGTGAGAGGGTTCTGCATCGCGGAATCAACTGTGAAGGTGGCACCGCAGGTTTACAAGACCTGTCCTTCGATGAGAAGGACAGGTCTTTTTCATTGCGGGGGCGCACAGCGCCGAGGCCATGAGGTTGATTGCGCGGAGTGATCCTCGTCCGCGAAGTTCGTGCCGGCAAACCAGACGCCCCGGGAGGGGCACGCGACCGGCGGGGACTCCGCCAAGAGAGGATTGAGGAACATGGAACAGCAGATCAAGCGCGAGGTTGCGACGCAAACGGCGACGGCAGGCGAGGCGTCAGCGCCGCGCAAGCGCGAAGTGGCGGCGGCGCCGAGCAGGGCGGGCCTGTCCACGCAGGACCTCATCCTCATCGCCGTGCTGCTGGCCGCGGGCGCGGTGCTCAAGCTGACGGTGGGCTCGCTGCTCTCGTCGATGGGCATGAAGCCGAACTTCATCATCGCGATGTACTGCCTGGCCATCATCCTGACCCGTCCGAAGCTGGGACAGGCCCTGGTCATCGGCCTGCTGGCCGGCCTCATCTGCCAGATCCCCCTGTTGAACGCTACGCCGCTTCTGAACATCCCCTCCGAGGTCCTGGGCGCGCTCGCCTGCGGCTTGCTGATCAAGGTGCCCCTGCGCATCGGCGGCAAGCTCGACCTCAACCCGCTGGTGAACACGTTCGTCTCCACGGTGGTGTCCGGCGGCACCTTCGCCCTGCTGTCCGTCTACATCAACGTGGTGTCCACGGGCGGCGACGTCATGGTGGCCCTGGCCACGTACGCCGCCATCGTCTTCGGCACCGCCACGTTCAACTGCATCCTCGTCCAAGTCCTGGCCATGCCGCTGAAGAAGGTGCTGAAGCGCTAGGGTTTCGCCGTTCTCCGAACGGCGAAACAGCCCGCCTCGCTGACTCACTACGCCAACCTGCGACCCCAGAAAGACTCTTTCATGATCAAGATACGCGACTTCACGTTCCGGTACCGCGAGGGCGACCGCCCGGTGGTCAGCGGCATAAACCTCGACATTCCCGACGGCGCGTTCGTCGGGATCACCGGGGCGGCCGGCTCGGGCAAATCCACGCTGACCTACGCGCTGAACGGCATCATCCCGCATTGCTATCCGGGCGACTTCTAGGGCTGCGTCGTCGTCG
>NZ_DBFEGU010000027.1:0-22616 GCF_048329335.1 Eggerthella sp.
GCTTCTCTTTGAGCGGCTCGTAGCTTTCCAGGATGCGCTCGACGAGGGGAAAGGTGGAGATGGCCGACCGGTCGCGATCGAATACAGCGACGCCTTTAAGCGAGGGGACGTCTGCTTCGACGGACTCGATCTGGGCGTCGAAACGGCATCCTCGCGAGAACGCCGGGCAGATGAACGCGGCGCTTTTCACCTGGTTGAGCACGTAGCGCAAGTCTCGTTCGTTGAATGCGCGCGACAGCGGGTGCATGACGGCCCCAGCCTTCAGGCATGCGACGTACACGATGCAGAACTCCGCCCATACGGGCATCTGGAAGCTGACCACGTCGCCCTCTTCGACGCCGACGTCCTTCAGCCAGGAAGCCAGGCGCGCCGCCGCGTCGTCCACGTAGGCGTAGGTGTAGCGGTTGCCGCGGTCGTCCACGACGTACTCGCGGTCGGCGCAGGCCCGGGCCTGCCGGTTCCAAACGTCGTAGAGCGTCTCTTCCGTCCAATACCCCTGCTGATAGTACAGCCGCTTGCGCTCTTCGTCGATCTTCAGGTTCGTTATCATTCCCGTCTCCTTGCGATTGCGCAGCCCGTCGTTCTCGGGTGGGCGCGCTCGCGCGCACCCGAGAACGAGCTGCGATGCGAGAAGGCCGGGCGCGCCTCGCAGCTCGTCCGGCCTTCTTGTCGGCCCCTTATGCGAAGATGGACGTGCTTCCGCGAACTTCGCCCGCCTCCACGGCGGCGGCGATCTGCTCGTCGGTGTAGCCGAGCTCCTTCATGATGTCGAAGGTCTGCTCGCCCATGTTCCCGTAGTTCTTGTACTCGGGCGCACCGGGCATGGAGTCGAAGTGGACGGGGCTCGTGGCCATGATACGGTCTCCCGAGGGGTAGGGGATCTTGACCAGCATGTCGTTGTCCCAGCAGTTCTGGTCCTCGTAGATGTCCGTCGGCGTGGCGGCGGGCTCGCAAGGCATGTCGTTGGCCTTGAACGTCTCGAGGATCTGGGCCTGCGTGTACTTCTTGAAGTTCGCGTCCAGCAGGTCGACGACCTGCTGGTTCAAAGACTTCTCGTTCACCTTGGCGCAGATGTTCGCCTCGGGATCGATGGCGAAGAACTCCTGCGGATCGATTTCGAGCGCCGTGCAGATCTTCTCGAAGTCGCGGTCGTACTCGGGGAGGCACACGCACACCCACTTGCCGTCCGCGCAGCAGTACATGTTGTTGAAGGGGTTGGGCACTTCGCGGCGGTTCTTGGGGTAGGCGTTGCCGTACTGCGCCGAGATGATGCCGGTGGACAGCGTGTACAGGCCGGCGTGCTGCAACGGCACGCTGACGCGGTCGCCCGTGCCCGTGGCGGTGCGGCCGTACAGGGCCGCGGCGATGCCGGCGGCGAGGAACAGGGAGACGCTGAAGTCGCCCAGCCCGTTGGTGGGGATGAGCGGGGCGTCGCCGCGGTTCACGGTGGTGCCGAACACGCCGCCGCGCGCCATGTAGCAGGTCACGTCGAATCCGGCGGCGTCCTTTTCGGGGCCCTTGTCGCCGTATCCGGTCACCTGGGCGTACACCAGCTTCGGGAACTTCTCGTGCAGCGTCTCGTAATCCAGCCCCATCTTGACGAGCGACTTGGTGCGGTTGCTGGTCAAGAAGACGTCGGCCTCGGCCAGAAGCTTCATCATGACGTCCATGCCCGTCTCGCTCTTCAAGTTGAGCGTCATGAACTTTTTGCCGAAGTTGGCGTAGTCGAACGCCAGGTTCTCGTCATCGGCCATGGGCATGTTGAACACGCCCGCCTGGCGACGCGCGGGATCTCCTCCGAACGACTCCACCTTCACGACGTCGGCTCCCCACTCCGCAAGCACGCGTCCGGTGGTGGGAGCGGCCAGGTAGCTGGTCAGATCGACGACTTTGATACCCTCCAATGGTTTCATTGCTATCCTCCATACTAAGAGCGATACAGAAGAAGGGTTATCCACCGGCGGCAGATAACCCTTCATGTAAGATAAGGTTCGTTCTCGTGCGCGGAGCGCTAAAGGGTTAGAGCTGGTACTCGACCTTGCCGCCGAACTTCTGGCAGTTGCGGGCGATGGTGATGCGCTGGACGTTCGGGGCGCCTTCCTCAAGCCACATGGCGCGTGCGTCGCGGTACATGCGCTCAACGGGGCCGTAGGGGGAGTCCTCGAAGTAGCCGTCGCCGCCGAAGATCTCGAGCATGCCGTCGGAGACGATGCGGGTGGAGTAGATCGAGAACAGCTTGCACATGGCGGCCTTCTCCTCGATGTACTTGCCGTTCGGATCCTTGTCGTACTCGCGGCCGAAGTCGTACACCATGCAGCGCAGGGCGTGCGTGTAGGTCTGCATCTCGGCGATCTCGCGCTTGATCATCTGGCGCGTGGCGATGGGCTTGCCGAACGTGACGCGATCGTTGGCGCGGGCGAGGCTCATCTCCAGCATGCGCTGGCACATGCCGAGGTTGGAAGCGGCGATGTGGGCGCGGGAGACGGAGAGGGAGTGGATGGCGATTTCCATGCCCTGGCCTTCTTCGCCCAGCAGGTACTTCTTGTCAAGCTTCATGTTCGTGAACTTGAGGCCGGTGTGGGCCGCGCCGCGAGCGCCCATCATGTGGGGCATCGGGGTGGTCTCGTAGCCGGGGGTGTCGCACGGCACGAAGAAGGCGGACAGGCGCTCGTCGCCCTGCTTCTCCGGGTCGGTCACGGCGATGACGTACGCGAACTCGCAGCAGTCGGTGTGGGAGATCAGCCACTTCTCGCCGTTGAGGATGTAGTCGCCGTTCTCGTCCTTCTCGGCCGTCGTGTGGATGTCGGCGCCGGTGCCGCCGGACTGCTCGGTCAGGGCGAAGCAGGTGAACACGGTCTTGTCCTGGAACTTGTCCATGTACTGGGCCTTGAGCTCGTCCGAGCCGTAGTCGTCAAGGATGCGCCAGTTCAGGTCGGCAGCGTAGTGCAGGTGCATGCGCATGCCGCCCGGGCCGCGGGAGAACTCCTCCTGGACCCTGAGGATGTCGAGCTCCGACAGATCCCATCCGCCGTACTGCGAGGGCAGCGCGAAGCGGTACAGGTCGTTCTTGATCGCCAGATCGTAGAACTCCTGGGGGAACTTGTTGGTCACCTCGATCTCCGGCTGCATCTCCTCGAGCGGCCCCTCGACCAACTCGCGGATCTGCTTGAGGTAGGCCTCGAACTGCTCTTCGGTCAACTTGCTCATGTGACCCTCCTTTTCCTAAGGTTTCGAGCCTTGCATTCCGATGGCGGCGCCATCTGATGAGGTCATTCTGCGCCCTCGGCAGGCCCGCGTCTAATGCCCGGTTCCTTCGTTTGAAGGGCGATTTCGATAGATGCGGTCTATCGATCGCGTCGTTTTTCGGAAACCCCACGTGAAACGGGGCCGAATCGGGCGGGTTGCAGGCAGATGCGATGTCGATTAACGGTACAAAAACGAGATACTGTGTGGTTTTCGCGTCCTTGTGATCACCCTCTTGCAGCGCGAAAAGATTTGTGCACCTGCACAAATATGGATCGATCGATGACTGTCAAACAACAACCTGCCACAAGAACGGGAATATGGGTAACAAACGACAAGCTCAGCCTTGCCCAGATCCGCGTTTCTGACCGTCACAATCATGCGCGCCATGTCGGATACTGAGGGCGATGTCTCGTCCTGCGCTATGGGAAACGGCGCGGAGGCGGTTCGGGTTCGCGCGGGGAGACGCGCGGGCAGGTCGATCTATATATAGAGGGGGAGTGTTGCGCATGAACGCCGTTGCAACCCAGAGGATGACGATGCGGCACTGGGGAGTGCTCGCGACCTGCGTGTTCTGCACGTTCGGATGCGCAGCGGTCGCGTTCAGCGTTCCGGGCCTATGCTACAGGCCCGTGTCCCAGTACCTAGGGGTGGACGTGTTCGACGTGTCCCTGTACATGACCATCGTGTATTTGACCGAGGTCGTGCTGTCGGCTCCGGTCGGAAGGCTGCTGCAGCGTTTCGACATGCGCATCGTCTGCACGGCCGCGGCGTGTTCGACCAGCCTGGGTTTCGCGGCCATGTCGTTCTACACCGAGCTGTGGCAGTGGTACCTTTCGGGCGTGCTGATAGGCTTCGGCGAAATCACGCTGCTTTGGCTGATGGTGGCCAGCTTGCTGAACCGCTGGTTCAGCAAGAGGCTCGGGCTGGTCATCGGCCTGTCCTACGCGATGACCGGCGTGGGCGGCGCCGTGCTCAACCTGGTGGGGCAGTTCCTGCTGGGCGCGGACCTCTCCGGATGGCGCGAGGTGTACCTCGTGCTCGGCCTCGTGGCCTTCGCGCTGTCCGTCCCGTTCACGCTGTTCGCCATCCGATCGCATCCGGAGGACGTCGGGCTGAAGGCGTACGGCGCAGTGCTCGAGCCTTCGGTCGCGCAGGTCGACGGCGCCGGCGACGCGCTGCCCGGCATTCCCGCCAAGCAGGCGTTTCGGAAGTGGTACTTCTTCGCGCTCGTCTTCGCCGGGTGCATGGCGAACATCGGCGGCATCTTCCCGCAGCACTTCACGACGTACTACCAAAGCTTCGTCGCCGTCGACCGCGAGACGCTGCAAGCCGTCGGCGCCCTCATGGTCATGTCGGGGACGTTGGAGGCTTTCACGATGGCGGGCATGGCCGGCGGCAAGGTGCTGATCGGCGCGTTGGAGTCGCGCTCCATCCAGCTGGCGCTCGTCATAGGATGCGTCGGCGGGTTCCTGGGCCTCTCCGGAATCTGGATCGGCGGCGAGGCGGTGATCCTGCCGGTGCTGTTCGGCGGCGGCATGCTGTACGGCCTGATCTACCCGTTCGTCACCACGCTCCTGCCGTACCTCACGCGTTTGATCTTCGGCAGCAAGGACTACGATAGGATCTACTCGGTCGTGTTGATTCCCGTGAACCTGGTGGGAGCCTTCGCCGCGTCGGGCTTGGCGCTGATCTACCAGAACGCCGGATGGGACGCGTTCTTCATCGTGGGGCTGGCCAGCATCGTGGTCATCTACTTGGGATTCAACGTGGCGTACTACGCCGGGCGAAGGGTGTATTTGGAGAAGCTGTAGGCGGCGCCCGAAGCTGCCGCGAACGACGGAGGGGCCGACGGACGATCCGTCGGCCCCTCCGTCGTGTTCGAGGTCGCGCCCCTAGAGGTCGAAAAGCAGCTCGGAGTCGTCCTCGTCATCGAAGGCGCACCAGCAGTTCGAGTCAGAGAACAGCAAGAACGCCTCCGGCCCGATGTCCATGCGAAGGCCGTCTTCGGAGAACGTCGAGCCGAACACGGCTTCGAACTTCTCGCGCACGCCGTCGTCGACGGCTTCGGCGAGCCACGCCCACGCGCTCACCGGGTCGCCCGGACCGTCGAACATCGCCTCGAAGCCGCCTTCCACGGGTTCGCCTCGTCGGTCGAGGAGCATGTCGCCGTTGATGGAGAAGCATCCGGAGAACACGATGCGGGCGACATCGCGTCCTTCGTCATGCGAGATGTTCGATCGCTCGAAGAAGAGGATGCGCGTCCCGTCGGGCGCTTCGACGTAGCGGGGCCCCTCCGCGCCGGCCATCGCGGCCGCCAAGCCGGCGGCCATCGCCAAACCGGCGCTGCTTTCGTCTGGGAGCATGGTTTCGGGATCCTTTCTATCGGTCGCCGGCGCCCTGAAGCACCTGCCTCTTCAGGGCGCTTTTATGCGACGAGCTTCGGAGACCTCAAATCTACCAGCTGTGAAAGCGTCCTGCGACGGATAATTGTCCTGATCTATCCGGTTCGCGTCCGGGCCTTCTAGAAATCGCTGCGCTGCATGTTGAGGTAGTTCAGCAGCTCGCTGCGCTTGTGGATCTGCATCTTCTCGTAGATGTGCCGCACGTGGGTGTTCACGGTGTACGGCGATATCACCAGCTTCTCGGCCATGTTGTTCGTGGTGTAGCCGCGCGCGATGAGCACGAGGATCTCGGCCTCGCGCCCCGACAGGCTGAACTCCTTGGCCACCTCGGAGCAGATCTCGTCGATCTCGGCCTTCGTGGGCGGCGCGGCCGTCAGCGCCACGATGTTGAACTCCTGGCGCACCAGCGGCACCAGCAGCACGGCCAGCACGCACATGAGCCCCAGGCACGTCTCGGGCGTGATGGCGAAGGCCAGCTCGGGGGCGTGCTCGTAGCCTACGGCCCACGTATTGCCTACGGCGATGCCCGCGCGCACGAACGCGCCGGAGAAGGCGAACGCTACGGCCGGCGTCACGTAACCTTTCGAGGTGAGGATGCCGAAGTACATGATGAGCAGGATTTCCAGCAGCGACGAGATGCCGGTCGCCATGATGAAGGCGGGGAAGAACGCCACCTCGTCGGCCAGGAACAGCGCGAACGCCGCGATCAGCAGCACCAGCAGCCAGGGGAACATCTTGAATATGCTGGCCTTGTCCTTCGACGCGATGCTGATGCCGGCGATGCCCAGCATGATGGCCGCCCCTCCGAGGATGCCCAGCGTGAAGCTGACGTCTCCGGTGGGCAGCACCTCCCAGGGGATGATGGCCACGAGGAAATAGCACGCGACGCTGGCCAGGAAGGTGATGATGCTCACCGCGACCATGTTCTTGAGACCGCCCTGGGCCGCGCTCTTCGGCAGCAGCACCGGAAACGCCCGCGAGCCGTCGCGGCGAGCGGCCACCAGCAGTATGCCGGAGGCGATGGGCAGCAGTGAGACGAACGCCGTCGTCACGTACGAGGGCAGCACCCACGCCAGGATGATGGTTCCGAGCAGCGTCAGGCCGAACGTCGTGCCGATGTGGCGGAGGGTGAAGTTCGCCTTCACGCAGGCGTAGCGCTCGCCCCAGAGGATCCACATGACCGATTCGGTGATGCCGAGAAAGAAGGACAGCGCGTAGGCGAGGCCGGGCACCGTGAACACTTGAGGAATCAGGCATATCGCCAACGTTGCAAGGCAGGTGAGCGCCGGCGCGGCCATGTAGAGCCAACGGTAGGCCGAGAGGTGCCGCTTGCGCCCCAGCGCGAACGCGATGAGCAGCAGCGAGACCACGGTGGCGCCCAAGTTCACCAGCCAGGAGATGGTGACGCGCTCGTCCAGCAGTTCGGTCTGCGTGAACATGTGCGGGACGAACCATAGAGCGTAGTGCCATGCTAAAAGCAACGCGAATCCCACGTATTTCAGCGCAGGACGAGTCGCAAGATCCGTCAAGTACCCCTCTTTTCCCGTTTTCCGGTCCGACGGTGCTGCCGATTGGAGCGTCATAAAGCCGACCACCCTTCCTATCTCCCGTTAGCGATGGATGATGATGCCGTTGAGCTGCCCTTTCGCAGGGTGGCTCCCAATGCCTCCGCCTTATTCATCACGGCGAGAATCTATCACTAATTCTTCGGTAACGCCTCGCAAGAAAGTAAGTATTAGGCCAATTAGTGGGGATTTTGCGATGGCAAAACCACAGTCTGCGAACAGAATGCACCCAACGGCTCGGTTCACCGCCGGTCGCCGCCATGAACGTGCCGGCGACCGACTGAGAGACCGGGCGCAGACAAGGAGAAAGGAAGTAAGGATGTCACTGCTTGCCAAGAGCAAGGGAGAGGTTACCTACAAGGAGCTCTCCACCCTGCACAAGTGGGCGCTCGTCGTGCTCATCTCCATGGGCTCGTCGATCATCTACGCGCCGATGTATCTGAAGAACGTCTTCTACGATCCGCTGATGCAGGCGCTCGGCGCCACCAACGCCGACCTCGGCCTCATGGTGTCTGCCTACGGCATCGCCGCCATGATCTGCTACCTGCCCTCCGGCATCGTGGCCGACAAGTTCCGCATGCGCACGCTGGCATGGGTCGGCTTCATCGCCACCGCCGTGCTCGTGTTCGTGTACGCCATGCTGCCTTCCGTGCAGATCTGCCTGATCCTGTTCGTGCTCATGGGCGTCACCTCCATCCTCGTGTGGTGGGGCACGCGCTTCAAGGTCATCCGCCTGTGCTGCGAGGAGAACGAGTACGCCTCCAAGATCGGCATCAGCTACTCCATCTACGGCGTCACCGGCCTCGTCATCGGCCTCATCAACGCCGGCATCATCGCGGCCATCTCCGGCTCCGCGGGCGTGCAGGCCATGCTCATCTTCCTGGGCGTCGTCATCGCCGTCCTGGGCGTCGTCTCCTTCTTCATCATCCCCGACTTCAAGGGCGAGATCAACAAGGACGCCAAGCTGTTCAGCGTCAAGGAGGCCATCCAGGCCATCAAGCACCCCGGCGTCATCTGGGCCTGCGTCGCGTACTTCGCCTGCTACGCCGTGTACCAGGGCGCTACCTACACCACGCCGTACCTCACGCAGTGCTTCAACGCCGACGGCAACCTCGTGAACATCGTCGGCCTCATCCGCACCTACGGCATCGGCCTCATCGCCGGCCCCATCGTCGGCTTCATCGCCACGAAGATCAAGAGCCCCTCGAAGACCATCCTGGGCGGCTTCATCCTGTCCATCGCGGTGCTCGTCGGCTTCATCCTGTTCCCGCAGGATCCCTCCGGCGCCATGGTCGCCTCCATCCTCGTGGTCGTGTTCGGCTTCACCACCTACGGCGCCTTCTCCATCGGCTCCTCGCCGCTGTCCGAGGTCAAGATCCCCATGGCCATCTTCGGCACCGCCTCCGGCCTGCTGTCCGTCATCGGCTTCCTGCCTGACGTGTTCATCCACACCTGGTACGGCGGCATGATCGACGCCCAGGGCACGGCAGCGTTCTCCAGCATCTTCGGCTTCGAGATCATGTTCGGCGTCATCGGCTGCATCGCGCTGGTCATGCTGCTCCGCTCCATCAAGAAGCACTTCGGCGCCTCCGACGCGGTCGCGGCCGCAGAGGACGGCGAGTCCGCCAAGGCGTAACGCGCCGCCAGCGAGCGCGGGGGCGCGCCGCTGCAAGCAGCGTCCCCGCGTCTCGATCCCGTTGTTCCACCGGATCCACCATCCCGCATCGATCGGTTCGCGAAAGAAGGTTGCAATGAACAAGCTCGACGTGCTCTCGAAGATCAACCCGCAGATGAAGGCCGTGCTCGCCAAAGAGGATGAGCTGGCGGGCGACGCGAACGATACCAGCGTGGGCTTCGAGAAAATGCGCGAGAACTACGTGGCCGGCCGCGCGTTCTGGTGCGAGGGCGGACCGGTCATGGCCGAGAAGCTCGATGCCGAGGTGGACGGCCCCTACGGCGCCATTCCGGTGCGCTACTACTATCCCACGGCTGCAGCCGCTGCTGGCCGTGCGGCAGGGGAGCCCGCCATGCCGGCCATCGTGTACGTGCACGGCGGCGGGTTCGTGCTGGGCAACCTCGACACGCACGACCGCGTGTGCCGCGTCCTGGCAAGCCATGCCGGCGTGCCGGTGGTGGCCGTCGACTACCGTCTGTCGCCCGAGGCCAAGTTCCCCAGCGCGGTGGAGGAGGTGGCCGCCGTGGCCTCCTACCTGCACGAGCAGGGCGCCCGTCACGGCATCGACGGCGAGCGCCTGTCCTTCGCCGGAGACTCCGGCGGCGCGCATCTGGGCCTTGCGGCCACGATGTACCTGCGCGAGGAGAAGGGCGCAAGCGACTTCGTGAAGTGCTGCCTTCTGTACTACGGCTGGTTCGGCCTGACCGACTCGTCCTCGATGCGCCTTCTGGGCGGTCCGTGGGACGGGCTTACCGAGGCCGACTGGCAGTTCTACATGCAGATGTACGCGAACGACCCCGCCGAGCTGGCGGCCAGCCCCTACGCGAACCTGTTCCTGAACGACCTGGAGCGCGACATGCCGGCCTGCTACATCGCGGCGGCCGAGTACGACCCGCTGCGCGACGACAGCGCCACGCTGGCAGCCATCTGCGAGCAGTACGGCACGCCCGTCCGCTACGAGGTGTTCGAAGGCGTCATCCACGCGTTTCTGCACTACACCAAGATGCTCGATGCGGCAAACGACGCCCTCGAGCACGGCGCGACCTTCTACCGCGAGCAGCTGGGGCTGTAGGCGCCGCGGCCGGAAGACCAATCAAGGCTACAGCGGGGGATCAGCCCCGTTGCACAAACACTAAAAGGAGGATCGTCATGGATTTCAAGTTGACGGACGAGCAGGAGCTTATCGTCGATAGCTACCGCGAGTACATGGAGAGCGAGAACTGGGAGACTTACTTCCACGAGTGCGACGAGAAGCACGAGTACCCGCTGCGCTGGGTGAAGGGCCTCTGCGAGCTGGGCTTCGACCAGATCATGCTCCCCGAGAGCCACGGCGGCCTGGGCCTGGAGCAGCCCTGCGTGACGCTGATGGCCGTGTACGAGATCCTGGGCAAGTACGGCGCCCCCACCTACGTGCTGTACCAGCTGCCCGGCTTCGAGACCATCATCCGCGAGGGCACCGAAGAGCAGATCGAGGCCGTCATGAGCACGCTGGGCTCCGGCGAGCAGATCTGGAACTCGGCCTGCACCGAGCCGGGCGCCGGTTCCGACGTGGGCGCGCTGGCCACCACCTACAAGCGCGAGAACGGCAAGATCTACCTCAACGGCACCAAGACCTTCATCACCTCCTCGGCCGGTGTGAAGTACCTCGTCATCATGGCGAAGAACGCCGACGACCCGACCATGTTCACCGAGTTCTTCCTCGATATGTCCAAGCCGGGCGTGAAGCTGTCCCCGCTGACCAAGCTGGGCCTGCGCATGGACAGCTGCTGCGAGGTCTACATGGACAACGTGGAGCTCGAGGAGAAGGACATCTTCGGCAAAGAGGGCAACGGCTTCATGCGCGGCGTGTCCGACTTCAACTTCGAGCGCTGGCTCGTGGGCGCCTGCGACTACGGCACCGCCATCTGCGCCTTCGAGGACGCTATGGCGCACGCGAACAGCCGCATCGCCTTCGGGAAGCCCATCAGCCGCTTCCAGCTCAACCAGATCAAGATCACCGATATGTGCATCAAGCTGACGAACATGAAGAACATGCTGTACGAGGCCGCCTGGAACGCAGACAACAACGACGGCAACTTCGACCCGGCCGCTGCCGCCATGTGCAAGTACTACTGCGCCAACGCCTCCTTCGAAGTGACCGATGACGCCATGCAGATCATGGGCGGCATCGCCGTGGCTTCTGAGCATCGCATCAACCGCATCTGGCGCGACCTGCGCGTCGACCGCGTCTCCGGCGGCACCGACGAGATGATGATCCTCGCCACCTCCAAGGGCGCCTCCATCAAGTACAAGCAGAAGTAAGCAGGAGCTCCGTTTAGTCAGTATTGGACAGGGCTGTCGTGGCGAGTCGGATAGCGGTGAAGGTTCCGAGGTCAATGAGGTAAGCGGCCTATCGGCCGTGTCCGAATGACCTCGGGTTCTGAACCGCTAGCCGGCAGCCACGGCAAGCCGTCACCAACCAAGGAGGATTCAACCATGGCAATTCCTACCGAAAAGCCCTCGTACGGCCCGCTCGACGGCGTCAAGGTCGTGTACGCGGCAGTGGAGCTGGCCTGCCCGAAGGCCGCCGACCTCATGGCCGACTGGGGTGCCGACGTCGTCTGGCTCGAGAACACGGGCGCGGGCGACACTATCCGCGACACCGCGTACGTGAAGCAGGCCGAGCGCCGCAACCAGCGCTCGGTGGCCCTGAACTACTTCTCCGAAGAGGGCAAGAAGGTGTTCTTCGACCTCGTGAAGGACGCCGACATCTTCATGGAGGCCTCCAAGGGCGGCACGTGGGCTCGCAAGGGCATCACCGACGACGTGCTGTGGGAGCTCAACCCCAAGATGGTCATCGTACACGTCTCCGGCTTCGGCCAGGAGGGCGACCCCAAGATGGTGAAGCGCGCCGCCTACGACCTGACGGTGATGGCCTACTCCGGCATCATCATGCAGAACGGCACGGAGGAGCAGCCCATGCTCCCCGGACCCTACGCGGGCGACTACTTCAATACGCTGATGATCGCCTCCTCGGCGCTGGCGGCTCTGTACAAGGCCGAGAAGTCCGGCAAGGGCGAGAGCATCGACCTGGCCATGTACGAGACGCTTCTGGCCATCGGCCAGTACTACCTGGTCGACTACCTTAACGAGGGCATCAAGTGGCCTCGTCCGGGCGCCCGCAACCAAAACCTCTGCGGCATCGGCGAGTTCAAGTGCAAGGACGGCTTCCTGGGCGTGTGCCTGTACGGCGTCGACCAGAACAAGTACTTCCTCGAGACCATCGGCCTGGGGCATCTCTGGGGCACCGAGGACATCCCCGAGGACACGAGCGGCCTGTGGCTGTCCAACCCGCACGCCGACGAGATCCAGAAGGCGTTCGAAGAGTACTGCCTGGCCAACTCGAAGTACGACATCGAAGAGGACTTCGCCGCGCACCGCATTGCCGCGCAGGTGGTCAACGACATGGAAGACCTCGTGGAAGAAGAGCACCTGAAGCTGCGCAACACGTGGGTCGACTGGGAGACGGTCGACGGCGAGACCTTCCACGGCCTCGGCGTGTTCCCGAAGTTCAAGAACAACCCGGGCCAGATCTGGCGTCCGATGCCGCATCAGGGCGGCGACACCGTCGACGTCATGACGAAGCTGGGCTACACGCAGGAGCAGATCGACGAGCTGGCCGCGGCCGGCGTCGTGAAGATCGGCTAACGCGGTACCTCGCGCCCGGGAATCGCTTCCCGGGCGCCACGTCGGATGCGCGGCCGGCAGAACTCGCCGCGCATCCGCACGATGCCGCCCTTGCGGGCGAGGGCCCTCGACGACGGCATCGTGCGGATTACCAGGGGATCGACGGATGGAAAAGGTGAGACGATTGACCGACATCGTGGGAAACGAAACGGTGCGCAGCCTGTGGGACGGCCTCGTGGCCGCGTGCGGCGAGCGCGAGTTCCTCCTCTTCCGCGATCGCACGGGTTCGACCAGCACGTACACGTACCGCGCGTTCAACGAGGAGATCGACCGCGCGGCCAACGTGTTCCTCTCGATGGGGGTCGCGGCCGGCGAGCGCGTGGCCGTGCAGCTGTGCACGTGCCCCGAGTTCATGATGTGCCTGTTCGGGTTGGCGAAGATCGGCGCCGTCATGGTGCCCATGAACGAGCAGTACCTGGTGGAGGAAGCCGCGTTCGTGCTCGAGCGTACCGAGGCCTCGTGCGCGGTGGTTGAGCCGAAGTTCCTCGACCTGTACCGCGCCGTGCGCGACAGCGGCCCGTATTGCCCCAAGGGCGTGCTGGTGGCGCGCACGCACGACGACAAGGTCGAGGGCGTCGAAGAAGCGCGCGCCGCCCTCGAGCGCGACGGGTCCCTGCGCGACTTCTCGCGGCTGCGCGCCGAGGCGGCGGCCGAGCTCGACGAGGTGCGCCCGCTGAGCGCCGACGACCCGGCCGAGATCATCTTCACGTCCGGCACCACCTCGCGCCCGAAGGGCGTGGTGCTCACGCATGCGAACATCCTGTTCAGCGGCTTGTATGGCGACTGGGAGGTCGCGCTGACGAAGAACGACCGCCTGCTCACCACCATGCCCGCCTGTCATTCCAACTTCCAGCTGGCCGCGCTCATGCCGGTGCTCACCGTGGGCGCCACGCTCATCGTGGTGGAGAAGTACAGCGCCAGCCGCTTCTGGTCGCAGATCCGCGAGTTCAAGGCAACCGTCACGCAGTGCGTGGCCATGATGCTGCGCACGCTCATGCTGCAGCCCGCCTCGCCCGACGACCGCAACCACGAGCTGCGCGAGATCCTCTACTTCCTGCCGGTGTCCGACGCCGAGAAGGAGGCGTTCGAGCAGCGCTTCGGCGTGTCGCTCATGAACACGTACGGCTCCACCGAGTCCATCGGCTGGGTGCTCACCGACCCGCCCACCGGCGCGCGCCGGTGGCCTTCCGTGGGACGCGCGGGACTTGGCTACGAGGTGCGCATCACGCGCGAGGACGGCACGCAGGCCGACCCGGGCGAGGTGGGCGAGATCCAGGTGAGGGGCGTGCGCGGCCGCACCATCATGAAGGAGTACTTCAACGACCCTGAGGCCACGGCGCGCACGTTCACCGAGGACGGCTGGCTGAAGACCGGCGACAAGGGGTACGTGGACGAGGACGGCTGGTTCTTCTTCGTCGACCGCAAGGTGAACATGATCAAGCGGGCGGGGGAGAACATCTCCACCACCGAGCTGGAGAACGTGCTGGCAGGCCACCCGCGCATCGCCGAGGCCGCGGTCATCGGCGTGGCCGATCCTATCCGCGACCAGGCCGTGAAGGCCTTCGTGCTGCCGGCCGCAGGCGCGCGGATCACCGAGGAGGAGGTGCTCGCGTACTGCGAGGAGCACATGGCGGGGTTCAAGGTCCCCTCGTACGTGGAGATCGTCGACAGCTTCCCCCGCACGTGCTCCATGAAAATCGAGAAGAAGCTGCTGCAGTAACAAGCGACCGAAGGAGAGGGATTATGGCTATCAGCACCGAGATCGTGGGCAAGGAGTTCGGGCCGTTCGTGAGGGAGTACACGTTCAAGGACCTGGAGATCTGCGCGCTGGGCTGCAACGCGGGCTACGACGGGAAGACGGACCTCGAGTACGTGAACGAGGGGGACGCCGCGAACCCCGACCTCAAGGTGCTGCCCATCTTCGGCGTGCCGCTGACCGTGCACGAGGAGATGACGCGCACGCTGGACTACGGCTACGACTACGACGGCTCGCTGCACTACGGCTTCGAGATCAAGCTGCACGCGCCCTTCAAGATGAACGACCGCATCGAGACGTTCGTCACCCAGGACGCGCTGTACGACCGCGGCGAGGGCCGCGGGTGCCTGTCGAAGCAGACCGGACGCTCCTACTCCTCCGACGGCACGCTTCTGTGCGAGACCGAGACCTGGGACGTGTGCATCTACGACGGCGGCTGGGGAGGCCCCAAGCCCCCGAAGGACATCGTGGAGATGCCCGATCGTGCGCCTGATGCCGTGGTGGAGGAGACGATGCCGCTCAACATGCCGCTGATCTACCGTCTCATGGGCGACTGGCACCAGCAGCACATCGACTTCGCCTACACCGAGCAGACGGGGCTTGCTCGTCCCATCGCCCACGGCGTGAGCTTGGGCGGCTTCACGATGCGCCACATCATCAGCTCGTTCTTCCCGGGCGAGCCGGAGCGCATGAAGCGCTTTAAGACCCGCATCACCTCGCCGGTGCTGCCGGGCACCACGCTGCAGACCCGCATGTGGAAGGTGGGCGACAACGAGATCCGCTTCCAGCTGGTCGACGCCGACGCCGACGAGACCGGCGCCAAGCCGCACCTGAACTTCGGCATCTGCGAGTGGGAGTAAGCCGCAGGTTGCCATCCTGAGCGCCGGTCGCAGGCCGTAGTCGAAGGATTCCGTGCGGCGCAAGCGGGAAACGTCACGGCTGGTGCCGCCGGGACCTTCGACTCGCTTGCGCTCGCTCGGGGTGACGGTAAGGGGAGCTTTCGCTCCGCTCAGGATGTATCGCAAGAGGAACGCATAGCACAGGAGGAGACGAGAGCATGAGCAACGTAAAGCATATGACCCAGGTAACGAGCCCTCCCATGGGCGAGGTCGCCGACAGCGCCAAGCAGATCGGCGGGGACGTGGTCCACAAGGTGAAGAAGTCGGCCAAGAAGACCATGGACGACGTTGCCATGACGCCCTTCTTGCGCAAGATCACGTTCTTCTCAAGCGGAGGCTCGTTTTTGGACGGCTACGTGCTCTCGCTCATCGGCGTGGCGCTCACGCAGATCACACCGCTGTTCAACCTCGACGAGGCGTGGAGCGCGGCCATCGGGGCGTCGGTTTTGCTGGGCATCTTCGTGGGCACGATCGCGGGCGGCTACCTCACCGACCGCATCGGGCGCAAGAAGATGTTCATCGTCGACATCGTGGCCATCGGAACGTTCTCCATCCTGAGCGTGTTCTGCGCCGACCCGCTCCAGCTCGTGGCGGCGCGCTTCTTCATCGGCGTGTTCGTAGGCGCCGACTACCCGATAGCCACCTCGCTCATCGCCGAGTTCACGCCCAAGCAGCACCGCTCCATCTCCATGGGCATGGTGTCGGCCGCCTGGTACCTCGGCGCCACGGTGGCGGCGTTCGTGGGGTACTTCCTGTACAGCGTGGCAGGCGGCTGGCAGTGGATGCTCGGCTCGGCCGTCATCCCCTGCATCATCCTGCTGGTCGGGCGGCACGACATCCCCGAGTCGCCCATGTGGCTGGCTCAGAAAGGCCGCACCGAGGAGGCCGACGCCGTCATGCGGCGCGTGTTCGGCGAAGGCGTGGAGCTCGAGCTGGAGGATCCGGGCGAGAAGACCAGCCTGCGCAAGGTGTTCGCGGGCGGCTACGCCAAGCGCATCGTGTTCTTGGGCATCCTGACGCTGTGCCAGGTGGTGCCGATGTACGCCATCTACACGTTCGGCCCCGAGATCATGACGGCCTTCGGGCTGGGGGAGGGTCACGAGGCCATCCTGGGCGAGAGCGTGGTCAGCCTGTTCTTCCTGATCGGTTCCATCCCGGCCATGTTCTGGCTGAACTCGATGGGCCGCCGTCCGCTGCTCATCCGCTCGCTCGCCCTCATGGCGGTGGGCCTCGTCATCCTGGGCGTGTTCCCGGACGCCCCCATCTACGTGATCATCCTGGGGTTCGGCCTGTACGCGTTCTTCAGCGGCGGCCCGGGCATCCTGCAATGGCTGTACCCCAACGAGCTGTTCCCCACCGAGGTGCGCGCCTCTGCGGTGGGCATCGCCATCGCGTTCTCGCGCATCGGCACCATCATCGCCACGTACGGCACGCCGCTGTTCCTGGCCGCCTACGGCATCGGCCCCACCATGCTGATCGCGGCGGGCCTCGTGATCCTGGGCCTCGTGCTGTCGGCCTTCATGGCGCCCGAGACGAAGGGCAAGTCGCTTCTGGAGACGAGCTCGCTCGACGAGGGGGACGCGCACCCGCGCGGGGCGTAGGGGAGGCGCCGCGCCGCAACCTCGCGCGCCCGGCAACCGCCCGGGCGCGCGACGGCATCTCGCACGCCCCGTGCGCCCGCGTCGCCCGCATCCTGCGACCTCCGTGCGCGCCCGCACCTCGCGGTCCCAGTGCCCGTTCGACTTCCTTCGTCACGCGATCATCGCGCCGCCCGCACCTTGCGACCTTCGCGCCCGTCCGCGTCGCTTGCTCTTTGCGATCCCCGCATGCGCCCGACCGCCAGCGCCGTCCTCGCCTCGCCACCCTCGTGCCGCCCTCGCTTCGCGCGCCGCTCCTCGCGGCCTCCGCGCACGTTCGATCTCATCGATGTGCAGCAAAAACGAGGTTTTGGCAGTCTTTCGACGTTTCGGAAGCGGTTGGACGCCGTCGGAGCGAACGCAACCAGGCGAAACCCCTGGTCGCGACTTCTCCGTTTCGCATTCCTTGTGGTCAGGACTGCCAAAACCTCGTTTTTGCTGCACATCGCGACGCGGAAACGTGCGCGAAGCCCTGCTGCGCATGTTGGGAAGCCGATTATATTAGCGGAAAGCTCATCGTCCGTCGAAGAAAGACCCCGTCAGCATCCCGTGAAGCTCGTGCTGGGCTTTTCGCCAGCCGACTCCGTTCGTGGAAAGCCGTTTGCCCATGCGCCTTGCAAGAAGCCGTGCGATCTCGTCGAGTTCGATGAGGTTCCACACTGTTCTGCCCGTGATCGATACCACCGTGGTGCCTCGCGCCAGCAGGTCGTTCCTTCTTCTTGCGTCGTCGGCCATCTTCGCGCGGCTGCCGTGATGCAGGAAGCTGTCGTATTCCACGGCGATGTCGGCGGCCGGCCACAAGAGGTCGCAACGGTAGCGTCGGTCGGAGGGCTTGCGGCAGGCTTGCTTCTTGAGGCTCGCCCTTCCGTTCATCACGGGGCGCGGCAAGCCGTACCCGCCGAGCCGAGGGGGCAGGCAGAACAGCAGGACGATGGCCGTTTCCATGGGCGAAGCCGAACCCGGCGCGATGTGTCGCACTGCTTTCCGGGCTTTCACCAAGCCGGGCATGCACTCTGCCTTGAGCAGGAACCGCTCCAGCCGCTTGACGGTGGTGAAAGGGCTCGTTCGGTCGAAGTCGACGATGCCGACGGTTTCTATGCCGTAGATGCCGCACAGCTCGTCCCCCAGCTTGACAAGCCGGGGGCAGTCCAGGACTTCCGCCATCTGAACGAAGGCGAGCTCCGGGGAGGACGAGAACGTCCCTTCGTCGATCGGCAGGAACGAACGGGCGGGGAAGGGGCCTGATCGCACGTGGCAACGGGCGTCGGCGCATCGTATCCTGCACTCGCTGCTCGGCACGAGAAGGTGCACGGGCTTCGCGAGGTACCCGAGGCCGAAGCTGGCGAGCCCGTCGATGTCCGCGCGCGTCGTCTTACCGGCAGGCGGAAGCGGGGTTCCGTCGTGTCGAGGAAGCCGTTCCCGACGATCGGCTGCGGCCGGCGCGAGCGGGTCGGCCTTCGCGTATGCGAGCCATTCCAATGCGGAAGTATGACTGAGATACCTGTTCATGACGTGAGGGTAGCATGGGGCTTCGATATGCTACGAGCGCGCAGACCAGCTGTTTACCAGGTGTTATGGCACGTGGAATTCGCGTTGGAACGACGTTGGATCCGTAGGTGATCCACGTGGAAACGACGTTGGATCCGTGGGTGATCCGCGTTGGAGCCGCGTGGAATTCCCGTTATATCGAACGGCTTCCTTGCTCCTCTCGCGCGGGGTTGCGCAGCCGTTGCTTGTCCGGCGGGCGGGGCGATCGTACACTGGACGCATGATGAGAAGCCTTCCCGACAGCAAGCAGGCCGTTCGTTCGGCTGCCCGGCGGTTGGGCGCCTGGACGCGCCGGCCTTTCGACACGGGGTACCGCTGGGGTCTGCCGCTCGCGCTTTACGCGGGGCTCTGCCTTGCGCTGCCGGCGGGCGCGGGGCTCGCGCTGTTCCTGCCGCCTGCGCTCGCGCTCGCCTTGAAGGCGGTGCGCGTATCGCAGCGCATCCACCGCCTGGACTTCGTGCGGCTCGTCGACGAGAACGGCACGGCGCGCCTCGACACCGAGACCGACCGGCTGCAGCGCGCCTGGGTGCTCGGCTGCATCGCGCTCGTGGGTCTGTCGGCGGCGTTGCTCGTCTCGCGCGCGGCGCTCGCGCTTCTGCCGGGTGCGGAGCTGTCGGGTTCCATCGCGCTGTACCTGGGATTCGCCGCCGTGCTGCTGGGAGGCTTTCTGCTGCTCTACTACGTGGCGCTGCGCTTCGACAACGGGCTCGCGCGCGGCCTGGCCAGCATCGCGGTCACCCTGCCGGCGTTCTTCGTCATCGTCGCGGTTTTCGGCATGGTGCTCTCATGGATCTCGACGCTCGCGGGCTCCATCGGCCGGCCTGCCGAGGCGGCCGTCGCTGACGGGTTCTCCTGGGTCTACGACGTCCAGCGCGTGCTCGGATCGGCGACGGACTACTTCGTGCGCCAGGACGCCGTGATCATCGGCGGTTCGGTGGTGTTCGCCGCCGTGCTCCTGCTGCTGTACGCCTATACGGTACCGTACTACTGGATGAGCAGCGTTGCGCGCTGGTTCAAAGGGCTCGGCCTTGCGGCGGTGGCGTTCTCCGGTGCAGCCATCGTGTTCGCGGGCGCGTGGCTGGTGGACGTGCAGCGCTGGGCGGCGCAGGGCGAAAGCGGGCAGCTCGCGCACGTCGTCGATCCCGACCTTGTGGGCGACAAGGCCCGGGCGCTGGCCGACTACCGCACCGACGACCTGGTGGCGCTCGTGAAGGCCTTCGTTCTGCCCTATACCGTGGGGGTGTTCGTGGCGAACGCCGTGGTGGCGTACCGTCGGGCGAAGGCGAAGCGTGAGAGCGACGCGATCCTCGACGGCTTCGCCCAAAGCGGCGCGGCGGACGAGAAGGCCCTTCCCGAGCTCGAGAAGCGCTACCTGTTCTTCGGCGGGCGCCGCACGCTGTGGGACATCGCCTTGCGCTCCATCGGCCACGACGTGCCCCTGCCGAGCCCCTTCGCGCCACGCAAGCTCACCTGGAAGGAACGTCTGACGGGGGAGTTGGAGGAATGAGACGTTGGCCCCGTCCCATCGCCTCGCTTTTTTGGCGCGGGGAGGGATGCGCATCTCGCGCAACCCGTCCGCGCCGATTCGCGATGGATGCGACCCGTCCGCGCCGATCGCGCGCCTCTGCCGCGCTGGAAAAGGCAAAACCCCCGGACGCGAGTCCGGGGGTTTCAAGGGCGAAAACCAAGAAGGAGCTACTTGCCCTGCCAGTTCGGCGTGCGCTTCTCGACGAAGGCGGCCGGGCCCTCGATGCCGTCGGCGGTCTTCTCCAGGAAGCGGTAGGCGGCGTCGCTGTAGCGCATGGCGTCCTCTTCGGACATCTGGTCGGCGGCGTGCACGATGTACTTCGTCCACTTCAGGGCCAGAGGCGCGTTCTTCAGGCACTCTTCGGCCAGCTCGATGGCCTTGTCCATGACTTCCTCGGCCGGCACGACGTAGTTGATGAGACCCAGCGCCTTGGCCTCATCGGCCTTGATCTTCTTGCCGGTGAGCAGAAGCTCCATGCAGTCCTTGCGATTGATGTCGCGGGCGAGGCGCACGAGGCCGCCGGTGGAGGCGATGATGCCCAGACCCACCTCGGTGCAGCCGAACTTGGCGCGCTCGGAGGCCACCACCATGTCGCAGGACAGGGCGATCTCCATGCCGCCGCCGGCCGCGGAGCCGTTGCAGGCGGCGATCACGGGCTTGGAGCACAGGCGCGCGGTCAGGCCGCCGAAGCCGTGCTCGGTCACGGTCTGGCACTCTCCGCCTTCGCTGAGCTCGGAGAGATCCTCGCCCGCGCAGAACACCTTGCCGGTGCCGGTGACGATGATCGCGCGCACCGCGGGATCGGTCTCGGCGTTGTTCATGATGTTCTCCATGGCCTTGGAGGTGACGCCGTTGAGGGCGTTCGCCACGTCGGGACGGTTGATGCGGATGATCAGCAGGCCGTCCTCGCGAAGTTCGGATACGACGGTGTCGGTGCCATAGTAATCTGCCATTGCTCCTCCTTGGATTGTTGCGATCTCACGCCTGTTTCCCAAGCGGTCTCGCCTCCCGCTGCGGCATGTGCAGCACGGCGCAGCGGGAGGCTCGACGCGCCTGAAATCTGGTTCCATCATAGGGATCGTCAGGTATCGGCCGCATCGCAAGCAGCGCAGTAATTCGACGATACTGCGCAAGCGGGGCATCGCAAAAAAAGCAGTAGCCCCGAGTAAACCGGGGTAGCGACCAAGTGGAAAGGGCTCGCCGCGCCGCCTGGCCCGCGCCGCCGCCGGACGGCTCCGGCGCCCCCGTCCGCAGAGCCCGCGCAGGCATAGTCAAAAGTTGAGTAATGAGGGTTTCACAGCGATTTTGCGATGACGGGGCGATGACAGGGCGGCAAACTGTCATCAACGCGCCGGGAAGGGCCCCGGGCCTTCCGAAGCATCGGAGGAAGGCGCCGAGGCGCGCCCGGCCAACGACTTGCATGCAAAAGTAAGGCAAACGAGAAGGGAAAGGTACAGGATGAACATCGTTGCTGCTTTCAAGGTGGTTCCCGACGATCAGGATATCCAGGTGTCGGCAGACGGAACGCTCGACTACTCCAAGGCGAAGAACACCGTGTCCGCCTACGACCTGAACGCCATCGAGGCCGCCGCTCAGCTGGCCGCCGCCAACGAGGGCTCGAACGTGGTCGCCGTTACCGTGGGAGGCGCCGACATCGACGACTCCAAGTTGAAGAAGAACGTGCTCGCCCGCGGCGTGGACGAGCTGTACATGACCGCCGACGACGCATGCAAGGGACTTGACGCCCGCGCCACCGCCGTCGCGCTCGCCGAACTCGTTTCCAAGGTGGGCGACTTCGACGTCGTCCTCTGCGGCGACGGCTCCGCCGACAACTACGCGCAGCAGGTGGACGTGCAGCTGGCTGCCAAGCTGGGTCTGCCCGTGGTCACCGCCGCCACGAAGATTACCGCCAAGGACGGCGCGCTCGAGGTCGAGCGCACGCTGGAAGACGTGGTGGAGGTCGTCGAGGTGCCGCTTCCGGCCGTCGTGTCCGTCGCGCCGGACATCGCGCTGCCCCGCATCCCCGGCATGAAGGACATCCTCGCCGCCGGCAAGAAGCCGATGAACGTGGCGGGCGCCGACGGCGCGTACGAGAGCTCCATCGAGGTCGCGTCCTGCCTCGCCCCCAAGCAGGCTGATCGCAAGCGCGAGATCCTTGAAGCCTCGGCCGACGGCGCCATCGAGCAGTTCGCCGCCGCCCTCAAGGCCGCGCTGTAAGTTCCCTCGACCATCCCCTTATGCAATAGAAAGGCAGAGTTGATATTCATGAAAGTACTCGTTATCGCTGAACGCGCGGATGCCGCTCGGGAGCTTTGCGCTGGCGCTCGCACCATGGCCGACGAAGTCGTGCTCGTCTCCTTCGGCGAGGCCCCCGAGGCCGTCGCCGATAAGATCGCCCGCATCTCCGTGCCGGAAGGGACCGTCCTCGACGACGCCGCCGACACCGTGATCTCGGTGTTCGACGCCGAGGCTCCGGCCGTGGTGCTCGTGGAGCCCACGCGCCACATGAAGACGATCGCCGGCAAGCTGGCCGCCCATGCGAACGCCTCCGTCATCACCGACGTCATGTCCTTCGAGAACGGCGCCGTCAGCCTGTACTTCGGCGGCGTGGCCGAGCGCGTGCAGAAGGCCGCA
>NZ_DBFEGU010000028.1:0-16992 GCF_048329335.1 Eggerthella sp.
CAGAAGCTGGCACCGGGAGTTCCCAACATGTAGGCTTTCACGTTGTAGCCCACCATGCCCGTCGATGGGCTGCCGCAGATGGAAGCGCCCGGCTTACCGGCGTTGCCGGTCAGAGCCGCAAGGAACGCGAGGTTCTTGAAGTTGTGATGGGAGTTCGCATGGTGTCCGAGTCCCTGGAACGTCATGACGTACACGGGGCCTTCGGTGGCATACACGCGGGCCAGTTCCTCGATCTGCTCCTTCGGGAGATCGCAAATGTCCGCAGCCCTCTCGACGGTGTATTCGGAGATGCTCTCCTTGACAACTTGGTAGACCGGTTTCACGGCGAAACCCTGCACCTCGAACGATCCTTCGATGGCGGGCTTCTGCGCGGCATCGGCGGTCGCAGGTGCGCCGGCAGCCTCGTCCCACACCGCAACCGGATCGATCACGGTGGGCTTGCCCGTGCGAGGATCCACCGGACCCTCGGTGGCAGGCGTGCCCAGATCGCTCATGTGAAGGTACGTGCCGTCCTCCTTCACCAAGAACGGAGACACCGTGCTGCTTCGCATGAACTCTTCGTCCATCAAGCCGTTCTCGATAATATGATTAGCCATGGCCAGCATGAGCGCGCCGTCAGTGCCCGGCCGGACGGGAACGTAGACGTCGGAGTGCATGGCCGACGCGGTGAACTGCGGGTCGATGGTGATGAGCTTTGCGCCCTTCTCGCGCGCATCGCACACGAACTGCCACGCATGCACGTACGCTTCCGCCGGATTGCCGCCCCAAGAGATAATGGTCTTGGCGTTGGCGGCATCCACGAAGTCGTTGCCCGAAATCCCCAGCAGCGTCGACTGCTCATGCTGCTGCGCCGTATCGGCACCGGCTCCCAGTACCGAGCCCCCGACGGCCGTGATGAAGCGACCGTAGGCAACGGACATGTAGCCTGCCATCGCACCGTTCAGAACGCCGTACGAACCATACGAGGACCAAACGGCAACCGATGTGCCACCGTAATCTTTTATGGCCGCGCCCATCTTCTCCGCGATGGTGCTAACAGCCTCGTCCCAGCTGATGCGCTCCCACTCGCCCGCTCCGCGCTCCCCGACGCGCTTCATGGGGTACTTGAGCCGGTCGGTATCGTACACACGCTGCGGCTGGCTGAACCCCTTCACGCAGAAGCGCTTGCGGACGGCATCCTCGCCGGGCATATCCATGGGACGGGCTTTGACCACCTTGCCCTCGCGCACCGTCACCTCCAAGGGGCAGCGGCTACCGCAGTTGCCGCGGCATGCGCTCCTGAACGTCTGCTCGCCATCGGCGGATGAACTTCCCTCCGCATTCGCCGGCATCGGCGCCAGCGCAGCGCCCGTGCCTGCGACAGCCGCGACGGCCGTGACGGCACCCGTCGTCTTCAGGAAGCCTCTACGCGTGAGTCCGCCGAGCGGGCTCTTCGTTTCAGACATGTCTCCTCCTCCATTCATGTTGCAGAATGCCTGGGGATCATCGTAAGAAGGTGAGTGTTCCGCGTACGGGTATCCCCCTCCGGCTGCATGGGTGCGCGTGCGCTCCGATACAGGTTCCGATATTCCCCCTCATATCAGAATCGGCCGATTCCTTCTTGTCATAGTCTGCCATACGTCACTATGATTATCAATAACAATGTATGACAGGATATGACAGGAAGTTATACTATTTTGAGGATATAGAGGTTGAACTGGGAGTATAAAGGGTTATCATGGAGGTTACAGTATGAGAGCCGACTGCGGCATTCGGCCGCAGCCTAGCTCATATAGTAGCCAAAATCGGCGCGTTTCGCACCTTTGGCTCGCATGTTGGCCGCTGCCGAAGAGGCCACTGGCCTGAAGCCCTTCAACCAAGGAGCTTCGTTGCGCACTTAGGAGACGCCGCTCGAAGCCCGCGCTACTCCCCCGCTGCGGGCCTTCCCGCGGTCGCCGCACCCCCGGTTTCAGGCGCGAAACCCTCGCTGAAGGCGCTGGGGATGACCAGCGTGCCGCCCGACTGCTCGACGCTTTCGTAGGCCAGATGCATCGTGCGCAACTTCATGGCGTCCTGATCGCCGGCGTACACTTCGGAGGCGTCCTTCAGCATCTCGGAGATGTCCTTCTCGGCCTCGGCCAGCACCATGCGGGCGTTCTTCTTGCGCTCGGCCACGGCCTCCATGGCCATGGCCTCCTGCAGCTCCTTCGGAACGACGATGTCGCGCACCTCCACGTCGATGATGTCGATACCCCAGGGGCTGAGCTTCTCCTCGATGGCGTCCTTCAGCTCGGCGTCCAGCTGATCGCGTCGCATGGCCACCTCGGCCACGGTGGCGCGCCCGATGGCCTTGCGCATGGCCGTCTGGGCCACCCAGGCCACGGCGGCCGAGTAGTCCTCCACCTCCACGCACGCCTTCTTGGCGCTGAACACCATCCAGAACAGCACGGCGTCCACGTTGATGGGTACGAGGTCGCTCGTGAGCGTCTCCTCGGCGCCGAAGTACGTGGTTGCCACGCGCTGATCGATACGCAGCGTGTAGAACTCGATGATGGGCCAGGTGAACACGAGGCCGGGGCCTGCCACGCGGTTGAACTTGCCGAAGCGCAGCACCACCGCCTTCTCCCACTCCAGCACGATGTGCACCGACGAGGACGCCAGCCACCCGACGATGGCCGCACTTACGAGGGCGACGAGGCCGATCTCCGCGAACGCCGCCTGCGCCGCCGCCAGCACGATGCCGAACGCCAGCACGAACACCACCACGGCGAACACGACGGCTCCGTTGCGCGAGGCGCGGCTGCGGTTGGTCACCGAGCGGATGCCGTCGGGGGCGCCGCGGCCGTCGGAATACGCGGGCATGGCGCCCGTCGAGAACCCCGTCGGCCCGACGCCCGCTTCCGCGCCTGCTCGCTTGTCGCGTTTCATCGTTCGATCTCCCTTCGCGTTCGGGCGCGGCCTTTAGCCTGCGTCCCGCTTGGTTTTCGCTTCGTTCAAGCTGAGCGCGAACTGCTGCTCGATGTCCTCCAGCGACATGCCCAGCTCGAAGCAGCGCTTGAGGTACTCGCTCGTGACGATCTCGGCCGTGGACGAGATGCTGACGCCCGGCTTGTCGGACACATCGAGGACAAACGCGCCCTGGCGGCGTTTGGACTGGATGTAGCCGTCCTGCTCGAGGCTCATGTACACCTTGCTCACCGTGTTGTAGTTCACCTCGACGTCCGCGGCGAGGCCGCGCACGGTGGGCAGCTGATCGCCCGGCTTGTAGTACCCCGAGGTGATGAGGTAGATGAACCGGTTCTTCAGCTGCAGCCAGATGGGGATGCTGCTCTTCTCGTTTATCTCGAATAGGGCCACGTGTCCGTTCTTTCTATTCCAATCGAAGTTCGAGCCCGGTCGGCTCGCCTTCGGACGTTTGCTCCGCCGCCGCGCCTTCCAGCGCGAGCTCGCGATGCGATCCCGCCTCGGCCAGGGCGGTGCGCATGCTGAACCCGCCCACCAGCACGAGCACGGCCGCCACGGCCAGCCCCGTTCGGCACGCCTCGGAGAAGGAGCCGCGCGCTGACAGCACGCCTTCCACCGCCAGCGGCACGACGAGCCCGCACAGCGCGAAGCCCACCCACCACCACAAAGCCAAGTCGCCCTCCGCAAGACGCTGCGCGGACGCGGCCGCCCCCGGATGATCGTCGGCGAGCGCGAACGCGACGAACAGCGCCGCGGCCACGGCTTCCAGCACGACAATCACGGCGTCGGCGCGCGCGAGCGTGCGGAAAAGCCATGCGATGCCCGCGTCCGCCGGCGCGAAGTACGCCGCCAGCAGAAGCGTCGCGATCCCGCAGGAAAGCGACGACAGCAGGAACAGCACGGGCACGAGCGGAGAGCTCCACAAGGCCACCGCGCCCGTGTTCTGCAGCAGCAGGCCGGTGTACAGCATGACCACAACGGCCACGACCGCAGCCGCGGCCTCGACGGCTCGGACCGCTCCGCGCGGCACGCTGGGCAGATAGGCGAACCGCACGGCCACCAGCAGCGCCGCGCATGCCGCCAGCCCCGCGAGCGCGTAGGTGCCCACCGTGAGAAACGAGAGCGAGGGCCGCAGCAAGAGCGAGGCGACGCGATCGATGCGCCCGAGGTCGAACAGCAAGAACAGCATGCCGAGCGCGAGCGCCGCGAACCCGGCGAGCATGCCGACGGCCACCGTGCGCTCAAGCGGCATCGCCTCCCCGATGCCGATGCGCGACGCATGCCCGAATGGAGCCCTCACCCACGCGAGGTCGAGGATCGACGCAACCGCGATGGCGCCTGCGCCCGCGCCGCCGAGGAACAGATAGCCCACCGCCAAAACGCTGAACATCGTCCCCCTCCTTCGCCTTCCGCGCGCCCGAGCGCTTTTGCGCTGGGGTCAGTATCGCACAAAACGGAAGCGTTTGATATGACAACGTGTCATACGCGGGGTGGGTCGCGCCAGTCGGCGGCCGCCCTTCCCCGCTGCGTGCCGGGCGCATGGCGAAGCCCTGACAGGTTCCGCACAAAGAGCGGCCGCGAGGTGGGATTGCGGCCCTCCCCGGCCATACTTGGCGAATCGACGGATCATCCCCGCAAGAAAGGCGACGGCTCATGGCGAAATGGATGGACCTGCGCCACACCTACAACCTCAAAGGCAAGCTGCTGCTCTCATGCCTCGGCGTCGTGTGCATCGCGCTGGGCACCACGGTGTGCCGCGTGGGAAACGTGGGCGTCGACCCGTTCACCGCCATGAACCTGGGGTTCAGCGCGCGCGTGGGCATGGACTTCGGCACGTTCCAGCTGCTGGTGAACCTGGCGATCTTGGCGGCGGTGTTCGCGCTGGACAAGTACCAGATAGGCCTGGGCACGCTCATCAACATGGTGGGCGTCGGCTACCTCATCGAGCTGTTCACGTGGCTGCTCGGCTTTCTGCCGAAGTTCGAAGGCCTGGTCAGCGCCGGCGTTCATTTGGTCGTCGGCACGCTGCTGTTCACGCTGGGCGTGTCGCTGTACCTGAAGACGCGCATGGGCGTGGCGCCCATCGACGCCATCGCGCCCATCGCCGCCGAGCGCCTGCCCTTCTCGTACACGGCGTGCCGCATGACGCAGGACATCTCCGTGACCGTCCTGGCGGTGCTGGCGGGCGGGCCTATCGGCGTGTTCACCGTGATCGCCGCGTTCTTCACCGGACCGTTGATCACGGCGTGGAATCGGTTCGCCACGCTGCCGCTGTACCGCCGCTTCGGAATTCTGAACCCCGAGGAACTGGCGGAGGAGCGCTCATGAGCGCCGATGTTGCTCCTGCCCTGCGGCGGCTGTTCGTCGGCAGCTACACCGACGGCGCCGATCGCGGCGGGATCCGCACGATCGCGTTCGGCGAAGGCGGCGGCGAGGCGCACGTCGTGCGCGCGGACGGCTGCGGGGCGAACCCAACCTATCTGGCGCAGCGCGGATCGCTGCTGTTCGCCGCTCACGAGCTGGACTCCTGCGGGCGGATGGCCGCCTACGCCATCGAGCCGGACGGCTCGCTGACCTGCCGCGGAGCGTGCACGGCGCCCTACGATGCGGGCACGTGCTTCGTGCTGCCCGATCCGAACGGACGCAACCTCTTCGGGGCGAACTACTTGAGCGGATCCGTCGCCTGCTGCGCGCTGCTGGACGACGGGCGTCTGGCGGCGGGCGTGCCGTCGCGGCGCCACGAAGGGCGCGGTCTGCGGGACGATCGGCAGGAGGGGCCCCATGTGCACTCGCTGAGCTTCGTGCCGGGAACGCGGCTGCTGGTCGCCGTGGACCTGGGGCTCGACGCGCTTGTGATCTACCAGGTTGACGCGTGCGGAATGCTCGCGCCGACGGCTGCGGAAACCGTGCGCGTGCCGGCAGGGTCGGGGCCGCGCATGGTGGCGTACCACCCGCGTCTGCCGATGGCCGCGCTGGTGAACGAGCTGGCGTGCGACGTGCTGGTGTTCCGAATCGACGAAGGCGGGCTGCATTGGCGGATCGTCGAGCAGCTGAGTCTGCCGCAGGCGCCGAGCGGCGACGCGCTGGCGGCGCATATCGCGTTCTCGCCCGACGGGCGGCAACTGTACGCGTCGGTGCGCGGAAGCGACCAGTTGGTCGTCTTCCCGGTGGATGGCCAAGGACGGGTTGCGGGGCGCTGCGACGTTGCGTCCGGAGGGAAGGGGCCGCGGCACTTTTCGCCGTCGCCCGACGGGCGCTTTCTGGCCGTCGCCAACCTCGCGAGCGACGACGTGCGCCTGTTCGAACGCGATGCCGACGGGATGCTGCGAGCGGTCGCGTGCGTGGACGTGCCACAACCGGCGTGCGTCATCTGGAACGCGTAAGCCGCGAGCGGCGGCCACACAACGGACAACCAAAACGCGCCAAATACTTCGCGCTTTCAACGCACGTGCGATTGCGTCGGCAGAATGTGGCAGAAAATCACGGACTGGGCACGACATAGGCCGATATCGAGATGCTTGACCAGGGATTTCCGCGTTATCAGGCTTCTTCGAAGCCACGAAGCACCCCGATCTGCGCCTGAACCGTGAATCTCTGCCGGATTTCGCCGCCTCGACCGAACGCGAGACGAAGCGGCCGAACAGCCGCGTTACCAATACGGTCGTTTTTTGCCACGCCTCTGACCAGGTAATATACATTGTTTTACCTGGTCAGAGGATCGCGGAAAGATGGCTGGAATCGGCCGGTTTGGCAACGTCCTACCCGACGAGCGCCCCCAAGTAGGCCGCCGCCGCGCGATAGAAGGGATGGCGCGCCTCGGCGGCCAAGCGCTCGGCGAACGCGGGCATCCAGGCTTGGGCGTACCCGGAGAGGAAGGCCTCGTAGGCGGCGGCCGGGCTCCCTCCGGGGAGGCCGGCGCCGTCCGGGGCGCCCTCGGAAGCCGGGGCGCCGGCCGCGCGCAGGGCCAGGCGCTCGAGGAGCTCGCATTCCGTGGCGACGTGGTCGAGGGGCTCGTTGGTGCCCTCGGGGCGGCCGAAGCCGCAGGAGCGCATGAAGCGCTCGACCTCCATGGAGCGGGGGTTCACGAACAAAAGCGGCTGCACCCCGTCGGACTCTGCGGCCCACACGCCCTCGTAGGGCGAGCAGGCTGGCTCGGGCGCCCCGACGAACAGGCGCGTGGCCTCGGGTCGCAGGGCGCGCAGGAGCGCGTCGGCACCAGCAGGACCCGCGGTGTCGGCCGCGCGGGCGGCGGGAGGGCCTGCGGGATCGCCCGCCGCCGCGGGGACCTCCGCGGGCAGGCCCAGCGCGGCCAGGATCTCGCCCGCCGCCTCGTCCCACTCGCCGCCCGCCGCGACTCCGGCCAGCTCCGCGCCCGGGTAGCGCAGGCTCAGCGCCGCGAGCTCCCAGGCGGCGGCGCGGGCCTGCCAGACGCTCGCGTCCGCAACTTCATTTCCCATGACGTTCCCCTTTCCCGTTCTTGAAGAAACCGACCAGCCAGCGCCAATGCGCCACGACGTGCACGAGCAGCAGCGCGAGCAGCGCCTTCGCCGCGATCGCGTGCAGCGGATCCCAGAAGTAGTAGCCGTCCGCGTACAGCCCCAGCGCCGGCAGCACTGCGCCCGACACCATGATCCCCGACACCGTCACCGTCATGAACGCGGCGACGATGAGAAGGTCGAGCGCAAGGTTCCCCGTCCGCGCCCACGAAGGCCGCGCGAACGCAGACCTAACTGCCTCGACGGCCCAGTCGACATGCATCGCGGCATGCGCGAAGAACACGACCAGCACGCCGAGACCCAGCCATTCGTGGATGCCGATGCCCGTGAGAGCCGGGCTCGCCGCGACCAGGTAAACCAGCAAGCACGCCGCATCGACGGCGAGAAGCTTCCTATCCATACGGCATCACCCCACCTTCCGCACGATCAGCACAAGGCCCACGACCAAGGCCACGGGCGCAAGCACCCACAGGTTCAGGCTCGCGTCGGACGCCTGGTAATAGCGCGTGGCCAGCGTGTCCCACGCATGACACTCGGTCGAGGCGCACGACGCCTCCGGGCACGTCATCTCGTGGACGCCGTCGGGCTCGGGCACGTCGTCGAAGCCGTGGCACGACCCCGACGCGCACCCGACGGCCGGGCAGGGGGAATCGGCCTCGATCGGCCGCACCCCCGTCGCAGGCTCGGCCGCGGCACCCGCCGCGAGCACGCACGCGCCCGCGAGCAGGAAGGCGACAAGCGTCACGAGCAGTTTCTTGAACATGGCTTCACCTCGTCAGACAAGGAAGGAGCGCGCGAAGCCGCGCTCCTTCCGAAGCGTCCCTATCAGCGGTCCTGATCAACCGGCTTGAGCGGCAGGTACTTGAGGCCCAGCAGCAGGAGCAAGGCACCCAGGCCGACCACGCCCAGCACGATGCCGAACTCGATCGGCGTCGGCCAGTACACCATGCCCTGGTAGGCGCCCGTCATGCCGGTAGCCCAATCGGTCACCGTGTACTGCGTCATGGGACCGGCGTAGTCGAGGTTCGGGATCTGGAACCCGCCCACCAGCAGCTGCGCTCGCTTGCAGAAGATGCCGACGATGGCCAGCAGGCTGGCGACCACGACGAGCGGGTCCGTGCGCAGCTTCGGCGTGAAGCACACCGCGGCGCACAGCGCGCAGCCGACGACCTCGACCCAGAAGAACGGGGCGAGCGGGCCGGTTGCGAGCATGGCGACGATCTCGGAGCCCGAGCCGCCCGGGAAGCCGGCGGTCAGCAGGTCACAGCCGAAGAAGTACAGGTCGACGACGACGAACGCGCCCAGCATCTTGACGAGCTTGACGACGTTGGCCTGATCGAGCTCGAGGTACCCGGCCTTGCGCAGCGCGATGACCACCACGAGCACCAGCGCCACGCCGCACACCAGCGCCGAGGACACGAACCAGGGCGCGAGCAGGGCGGTGTGCCAGAACTCGTGGGCCTGCTGCAGCCCGAAGATCCAAGCCGTCACCGAATGCACGAGCACGGCGGTGACCAGCGCGACGACCGAGATCACGCGCAGGGCTTTCTCCGACACCTTGCCCGCCTCGGCGCGCAGCGTCGCCCACAGGTACACGACGGACAGGATGAGGTAGATCGAGATGACCGCGATGTCCCACATGAGCGGGCTGCCCAGGTTCGAGTACGCGAACAGCTCCCACAGGCGAAGCGGCTGGCCGAGGTCGATCACCACGAAGCCCACGGCCAGCACCGTGCAGCAGATGGACGTCCACACGGCGATCTTCGAGATGCCGCCGAAGCCCTTCATGCCGAAGGCGCGCGGCACCGAGCTGATGATCAGGCCGCCGGCCGACAGACCCACGAGGAACATGAACATAGTGATGTAGAGGCCCCACGAGTCGAAGTTGCGCATACCCGTTTGGACGAGGCCGCCGGAGAGCTGCATGCCCCAGAGGGCCAGCCCCGCGACGGTGACGACCGCCGCCACGACGATGCCGATGTTGAGCCCCTTGCCCCCGAATCTGGCAGCAGGAGCCTTGGCGGCAGGCGCCGCCTGAGTGTTCTCAGACATTTCATTCTCCCTTTCTGCTTAAACGAGGTAGTAGACGGAGGGGTTCGTGCCGCGCTCGGGCAGAAGCTGCTTATGGGCGCGTTCGCGAAGAAGGCGCGACACCTCGGATTCGGGATCGTTGAAATCGCCGAAGAAGCGCACCCGTCCGGGACATACCTCCACGCAAGCCGGCTGCAAACCCTTCGCCAGCCGATGCCAGCACATCGTGCACTTCTCCACCACGTGCTTCTGATGCGTCGCCACGTCGGCATCGCCCATAGCATGGCCGATCGCATGCTTCGGCTCTTCCCAGTTGAACGAGCGAACGCCCGTGTACGGACACGCCGACATGCACATGCGGCAACCGATGCACTTATCGTAGTCCTGACGAACCGCACCGGTTTCAGGATCTTTGTACGTTGCTCCAACAGGGCACACCTTCACGCACGCAGGATTCTCGCAATGCTGGCACGCAACAGCGATATTCTCCATCGTCAAATTCGGGTATGCTCCCGCCGGAGTGTCGGGATTGTCCCCGCCATCCGTCAAGATGCGGTTCCACCAAACACCGTCAGGCAAGTTGTTCTCCACTTTGCACGCCACCGCACACGAAGCGCAGGCAACGCACCCTTTCATATCTATGACCATACCCAGCCGCTCGGCCATTATCGAGCACCCCCTTCATTCCACACGCGAATCTCGCAAAGCACGTCCATGAAGTTGTTGTTCACCGCGAACACATCGAACTCCGTGGAGCTCAGCTCCGACCAACCGCCCGCCTTATGCTGCGACAGCTGCCATCCCTTGGGATACACCAACATGCCAGGTCGAATAGCTTGCGAATACACCGCCTTGGCAACAGCGAAGCCACGATCGTTGTAGCACTCGACGTAATCTCCGTCAGAAATGCCGCGCGCCTCGGCATCGGCGGGATTGATCTTCACGTACGGCTCGGGATCAAGCTCGCGCAACAGCGGCGTGCTGAACCATTGGGAGTGAACGCGGTATCGGGGACGCTCGCTCATGAGAACAAGCGGGTACTTTTTGTACAACTCGTTTTCCGGCCACGCCTCGAGCGGCGGGAACCAGCGAGCCATGCGCTCGCGATCGATCTCTTCAGGAGTAGGCGTCTTGGTAGTGGCCGCGCGAGGCATCGGCATCTCGCGATAGAACTCGAAGCGACCCGATGCCGTGCCGAATTTCCCATCCGCATACGCGATATGGGGATCCGTCTCCGCATCTCCGGGAATGAAGCGTATCTGCTTTTTTTTCACGCAGGTTGCCCATGTCCATACCCAGGGCCTTGCCCATATCGGTGTCGTACATTTCTTCGAGGATTCCACCGTTGTCAAGCTTGAAATAATCGCCGAGCCCCAGCTTCTGCGCAAGCTCCGTCACGATTTGCGGATCGGGCTTGCTCTCGTAAAGCGGATCGATAGCCTTCTCGCTGTAGTGCAGCGAGGAGCACTGACCCGCATTCGCAACCTCCTCCAGTTCGAACCACTGGGCGATGGGAAGCACCATGTCGGCGTAGCGTGCGGAATCGGTCATGACCGAATCCGCCACCACGACGTATTCCATAGCCGGAATAATGACATCGGTCCACGCATGCGTGTCGGTGTGGGTGTTCAGCGGATTGGCCGAATACATCCACAGCATTTTGATCTGCGCGGGCTTGCCGCCGAACTTGCCGGTTTCCACCACGTTCTTCAGGTCGACGCTGGGAATGGCAAAACCCGTGCTGGGACCGTTGGGGGCAGCATACGCGGGATTGACCCCCATATGGACGCCCCAGAACGCACCGTAAGAAGCTCCCGGCTTGCCCAAATTGCCCAACAGGGCGCAAAGGGTAAGACCCGCCATCGTGGTATGGCCGCCGTTGTTGTACGCCTGGGGACCATAGCCTTCATAGTGGTACACCGGGGTGTCCATGCAGATTTCGGCCAGCTCGTAAATGTCATCGACCGATACTTCGGTAAGCTCCGAAACCTTCTCGGGCGAATGATCGAGGATCTCCTCTTTCAGCAGCGCATACGCCGTGCGACACTTCACACCGTCGAGCTCGTACGATCCTTCGATGTCGGGCGCAGACGTTTCGTCGACAGAAACGAGTTCGCCGTTCGAGAGAACCATGTACGGATCGTCCATGACCTCCTTGCCCGTGGTAGGATTCATCACGCCGGTGGGAACCGGGGCGATGCCGGTGTCGCTTCTGCGCACGAACATGCCCGTATCGCTGCGCACCAAGAACGGTGCGACGGTATGCTGTTGCAAATACGCCACATCCTGCGCGTCCTTTTCCAAAACCACGTTCATGAGAGCGTACTTCAGCAGCGTGTCGCTACCGGGGCGAATGGGAATCCACCTGTCGGCTTTTGAGGCGATCTGCGTGTACACCGGATCGATAACCACCAGCTTGGTGCCGCCCTGCATGGCCTCCTTGACCAGGTGCCAGTTCTGAACCTGCGCGTCGGTAATATTGGCGCCCCACACCACTATGGTCTTCGCGTTCTTGGCATCGGTCGGCTCATTGCCTTCCCACATCTGCAGACCCATCAAAGGGCTGATGTACAAGCCGGCAACCGCCTGCATGCCGTAATAACTGCCCATATCGAGGCAAGCGCCGATGCTGCTAGCATTCATAAGAGAGGAAAGTCGGCCGTACGCGCTCGTGATCGCGCACGACTGATTGCCTGAAGCGGTAAGGAACGCCACGGCGCTCTCGCCAAATTCGGTCTGGATAGACTTGATCTTCCCGGCGATCTCGTCAAGTGCTTCGTCCCAACTCACACGTTCCCACTCGCCTGCACCGCGTTCGGTTCCCTCCACGCGTCGCATTGGATACTGCAAGCGCGCCGGATCGTAGATTCTATGCACATGCGAAAGTCCTCGCTGGCAAATGCGATCGTAGCATTTCTCGTTGTACGGAGCACGCGAGGTTTTGACCACTTTTCCGTCTCTCACATGCACGTTCAAGTGGCAGAACGCGAAACAGTTGGGACGGCATACTCCGCGGAAGATCCGTTCCTGCTCGCTCTCTTTTTGACCTGATTCGTAATCGGCCGCCAACGCCTGCAGCGTCGGCGTCGCGACGCCCATCACGGCAGCCGCGCCTGCGACGGCGCCGGTTGCTTTCAGGAAGCTTCTGCGCGTGAGCCCGCTGTGCGAGCTGGTTGCTCCTGACATCTTTCCTCCTCAAAGATCGTGTCAGGATATCCCCTTTGCGGATGGTGTCGGGAAAACGGCTCGACGAGCAGACGTCTTTCGCGCAACGCCTTCGAACCCCTCGTCCCCAAGCGCACTCTTATCGGATATCCCCCTGTTGCTCCTGATAAGAATTGGCCAAATCCTTGTGACTGTCACATTATCACAATGCATTGCGACAATCAATCTAATAAACATGCCTACTTCGAGGATAAATGATGCTGGAAACGGTAGGATATTTATCGGTTCATCAAGCGATACGGTACAGATGTTTCACGTGAAACATCTGTACCTGGACGAAACCGGCATTGTGACACTTTGCGGATCGACAATGCAGAGAGGGACGGCGGGACGAATCGGCTGACGTCGTACAGGGTGCTTCGCGGACGCCCTCACCCCCCTCTCTCTTGGCGCGACAGAGACGCGCCGATGCGCGCGCCGAACACCGCACCGGTCGCATATCGCGAGCATCGCGAATCGCCGCGACACAAGTTTCTTCGTCCACAAGCAAAGGCTCGCGCCCAAGAGGGTACAGCGCCCGCCCAGCGCGGGTCGCCTACGCCCGCGTCAGGCTTTTCTGGGCCAGCCGGGCTTGGACCAGGGCCAGGATGTCGTCATCGGCCATGCCGGCGTTGGCGCAGGTGCGGATCAGGTCGTCCGCCAACAGCTCGACGGGGTTGTCGGCGGCGAGGGCGGCGCCCACGGCGTGGCGCTCGGCCACGAACGTGCCCCTCCCCTTGCGCGTGGAGATGTACCCCTCTCGCTCCAAATCCATGTAGGCGCGGTTCACGGTGTTGTAGCTGATATCGAGGTCGACGGCCAGCGAGCGCACCGTGGGAAGCTGGTCGCCCGCTTTGTACTCGCCTGAGCCGATGAGGTACGCGATGCGGTTCTTCACCTGGATCCACACCGGCAGGCCGCTGTTGTAGTCGAGTTCGAATGAGGCGAGCGGGTTCATGGAAGCCTATCTCTCAGTAGTTCGGTCGCCGTTCATCATAGCACTATCCGTGAAGCCGTCGCTCATCGCGGTGGGCACGGTGACCACGGTGCCCTTGGATTTCTTCACCGTGTCGTACTGCATGAGCATAGTGCGCAGCTTGAGCGCCGCCTCCGGGTCGCCGTAGACGCGCGCGGCCTCGGCCAGCATCTCGGCCAGCTCGGCTTCCACGCCGACCACGGTCATGCGCGCGTTCTTCTCGCGGTCGGCCTGCGCTTCCAAGCTCATGACCTCCTGCAGCTCGTCGGGGATCACGATGTCGCGCACCTTCACCGAGATAATGTCCACGCCCCAGCCGGCGGCCTCCTTCTCGATGTCGTCCTTGATCTCGGCGTCCAGCTGGTCGCGGCGCAGCGCCACCTCGGCCACCGTGGAGCGGCCCACCGCCTCGCGCAGCGCCGTCTGGGCGAGGAACGACACGGCCGCGTAGTAGTCCTCCACCTCGGTGCACGCCTTCTCGGCGTCCCACACCACCCAGAACAGCACGGCGTCCACCGTGACGGGCACGAGGTCGGCCGTGAGCGTCTTCTCGGCATAGAAGGGCGTGGCGATGGTGCGCTGGTCCACGCGGATGGTGCCATGCTCGATGACGGGGATGGTGAAGTACAAACCCGGCCCCACGACGCGGTTCAGCTTGCCGAACCGCAGCACCACCACTTTCTCCCAGCTCAACGCGATGTGCGTGGACGACAGCACCAGCAGCGCCGCCAGCAGCATGGCAACGATCGCCTCGATTCCCACGCCTCCCGTCGCCGCGAACGCGATGCCCAGCACCGCGGCGCAGGTGGCGATGAACGTCGCGATGTTGAAGATGACCGCGCCGTTGCGCGACGATTTGCGCGGCACGTAGGACGTGGCCGCCCTGATCTCGGCATCCTTGTCGCGCACGTCGTAGGGGGCGTCCTTCACGAACCGCTCGCCTGCCCGTCGTCTCGCCATCGCACTCGCTCCTTATCCCGTAAGCCCGAACGTCGAAAGCCCGTACAGCGCTTCCGGCATCTGCGTCACATCGTATGCGCCAGCGCCGACGATGCACCAGCGCAGCGCGAACCCTCCCGCTAGCAGCAGCGCCGCTATCCACAGAAGCTGCGTGCGGCTGTTCCCATGCGTGAGGAAGCGCTCCAGCACCAGCGGCACGGCCAGCCCGCACACCGCGAGCACGCCCCAGAACACGGGCGCCAGCTCGCCGAACGCGAGCGCCCGAGCAGCCGCGGCCGTCTCCTCGCCCGCGAACGCGAGCAGCACGAACGCAGACAGGCAGCCAGCCTCGACGACCACGATACCGCCGTCAATCCGCGCGAGCCACACGAGCGGCCCGCGGTACGGGTGCCGCGTCTCCACGAACGAGGCGGCCAGGAACGCCGTCGCGATGCCGCACGACGCCGACGACAGCACGAACAGCACCGGCACGAGCGGCGTGCGCCACAGCAGCACCGACGCGAGGCTTTGCAGCAGCACGCCGGTGTACGTCGCGGTCACCGCCGCCGACAGCGCGCCCGCCGCCGCAAGCGCCAGCACCGCCGCACGCGGCAGGCGCACGGTGTCCAGCAGCGCGCCCAGCGAGAACGCCGCCGCGCAGGCCAATGCCGCGACCAGCGCGAACGATCCCGCCGCCATAGCCGACGGCGTCGGCGAGGAGAGCAGGCCGAGCAAGCGGTCAGGGCGCCCCAAGTCGGCCAGCAGGCACAGCATGCCCGTCGCCAGCGTCACCGCGCACACAGGCCACGCCCGCGCGAAGAACTCCTCCGGCATGGCCAGCGCGCGCCACCGCAGCACGCGGGCGCACTCGAGCACGCACAGGACGGCGAGGGCGCCCGCTCCCGTTCCTCCCAGGAAAAGATAGCTTGTCGTGAGCACGTTGAACACGCGCCGCCCCGCCCCTCGTCCTCGCCCGCAACTCCCCATTGTCGCAATGCAGCAATTCATTGGTATTATAGCACCGCTCGCACAAAACGGACGACAAAGGGGCGAGGGTTTGGCATGCTTCGACACACCAAGTCGAAGCATGCCGTCGTCGTCCTGAGCGCAGCGCCGAAAGTGCGGAGTCGAAGGATCCCGCGCAGCGTCAGCTGGAAGTCTCACGGCTATCGCCGCACGGGATCCTTCGACTCGCTTCGCTCGCTCAGGATGATAGCCTGGGGGTCTTCGCTCGCTCAGGATGGCGAGGGAGGAGCTTCCTAGTCGTCGGCGTCGATGCGGAACTCGCCGCTGGCCAGGCGCGCGTTGACGCTGGCGCTTCCGTCGCCGCTCGTGTACACGTTGCCGTTCTGCGAAAGCGAGAAGGAGCTGCTGAACCGACCAGACGCTTTCTCGATGCGAGCGGTGAAGCCGCTGCTCTCGGGAACGGCCACGCTCACCGAGCCGCTGGCAATATCCGCGTCGATTGCTTTCGGACACGCCTCCCGGCACACGATGCGCGTCTGGCCCGACGCGGTGCGCACGTCCACGCGGTCGGCGAAGCGGCCCTCGACGTCGAGCTGCCCGCTGGCCACGTCGACGCGCAGCTCGTCGGCTTGCAGGTTCTGCCCGTCCACGTCGCCCGAGGCCAGCTTGAGCTTGAGCGTTTCGCAGCCCAGGCCGTTCACGTCGTAGTCGCCCGACGCGCCGTCGATCTCGACGGCGCCCAGGTTCTGGGCGCAGCTTTTCGGGATGCGCACCTGCAGGTCCTTGCGGCCCAGCGCGAAGCACGAGAACCAGGTGCCGTAGTCGATGGACAGCGTGTCGCCGTTCACGGACCAGCGCATCTGCTGCGCCTTCGTCATGCCGCGCGGCGCCGTCTCGACAAGCTCGATGGCATCGCCCTCATCCACGACGTCGATGTTCACCGCGCCGGAGGCCCACTTGACGCTGAGGTTCTTGACGCTGGCCGCGTCCACGTTCGCCGATCCCATTTCCGTTCCTCCCATCATTTTGAAGCGCATGGCCGAGCATCCGCCGAATCCGATGGATCCCAGGATGAGCAAGCCGAGCGCGATGATAAGCGTGATTTTGACGTACGACGCCGTCGTGAGTTTCGTCATGATGCGGCCCTTCCGCTAGCGTCGGTTCGCCCGATAGTTCGGGTCGTTTTCGATGATGTGGGCGATCCAATAGTACAGCGGGATGGTCAGGAAGACGAACCAGCCGGGATGCCACCACCCGAAGAGGAAGCCGCCCCCGAGGAACACGAGCACGCAAAGCACGGGGTACGGGAACGTCGACCAGGGACCGCGCGGGCGGCGCGACTGGGCGTCGTAGGGCTCGGGGGCTTGCGGAGCGTAGGGCGCTTGCGGCTGCGCGGGTTGCGCAGGCTGCTGGGGCATGGGGGCCGCGCCGTAGTAG
>NZ_DBFEGU010000029.1:0-1373 GCF_048329335.1 Eggerthella sp.
ACGGTACACCGACCCCAAACCAGGCTGGCTCTTCACCAGCAAGGCGGGCAACAACAGGGCAGCGATCACGGCAGCCTGCGTGATAAGCGCCGTGAACTGGAACGTCCCCAGCGGGATGGCCTCAGACATCGAAAGCTGCAGCATGAGACCGCTCATGAACGCCAGGATTGACGTGCCAAGCACCGGACGCCACAGCACCGACAACGCGCCCTTGAACACCGGCGCGGAGAACTCCTCGTCGATGGGCTCGCGCGCGGCGAGGCACTGGCGGCAGAACGCCACGGAAGCGAAGAACAGCAGCGCGCCCGCCGGCAGCATGAGCGCCGCCGGCAGCAGCGTGACAACGAAGTACACGATCAGGCTGAGCCCGCTGCTCAAGAGCACGAACAGGTACACGCGCCGCAAATCGAACGTACCCGAGAAACGCGCCCACAACAGGTTGATCAGCGCGTCGCCCGCACCGAAGCACAAACCGCCCGCCACCAGCCACGGGACCAGCTCGTTCAGCGGCACGAACTCTGCGAACCGAAAAGCCATGCGCGTGACGATGAACCCTGTCGCGGCAACGCCCGCGCACACGAGGACGACCGCCGTCGAGAACCCGCGCCCCGACCGGCGCGCCAACGCGATCATCGCCGCGTACACCACCATGCGCGCCGCGATCACCGCCACCAGGAACAGCGACTGCACGATGGCGCCCGACTCTCCCAACGAGGTGAGCACCGTCGGCGACTCGAACGACATGTAGCCGAACGTCAAATACAGCGCATACCCGCTCATGAACACGACGTCGCGCGCTCTCATGCCCGTGAACAGATCCTTCAAACAGCTCATCGGCCCCTACCCTCCGTCTGCTTCCTCGCCAGTATATCCCATCGAAAAGGATTCGTCCCCGGCTCATGGTTCGAGCCCCAGCACAGCCCCCGCCACGGCAAACGCGTACTCATACACCGTTCCATCAGGCATCCTATCCGATACCCTACCCGTATCAGGTGGGCTTCTCACCGGCCTAAACGCAAAAAACCACCCGCCCGCAGGTGTGGCGGGCAGGCTCGCGGGCGCGTATGGTTGGCAGCGCAGGGGAGGATTCCATACCGGAAATCCTCGCGATGAAGCGGGCAGCGGAAAACCAACCCGCTTCTCATCGAAAGGAGAGAGGGACATGAAAGAAACCAGACTGAGTCGTCGCGCATTCCTGGGCTTGGGAGCCACCGCAGCCGTTGCCGCTGGAGCCGCCGGCTTGGCCGGCTGCGCTCCGCAGCAGAGCGCCGGCACCGCATCCGCCGAGGGCGACGGCAGCCCGAACGGCGGCAGCGCGTCGAGCGTCTCCCCCACCAAATACACCCCCGACTTCCTCACGCCCCCGCCGGTTC
>NZ_DBFEGU010000030.1:0-2371 GCF_048329335.1 Eggerthella sp.
CCTCCAACCCGGGCGCGTCCTCGGCCAGCGTGAACTCCACCGGCACCGTCCCCAGCTCGTAGCCCTCGGGAGCCGAAACCTCCACGAAGCGGTACGCGCCCATCGGCAGATCGGCTACCTCGATCAGGCCGTCGGCATCCGTGGTCAGGCGTTCGGAACCCGGCACGGGCTCCCAGCTTCCGTCGGCCGTCTGCGCCTCCAGCTTGAACACGGCGCCCGGGAGCACCGTCGTCGGCGAATCGGCATCCACCTTCGTCAGCACGACCTTGCCCAGCGGCGCGGGCGGCTCCTTGGCGTTCGCAGCCGTGAGATTCACGACGATGGGCGCCGACGCGGCGGCGTCGATGGCGAACTCGCGAGGCGTGTCGTCCAGCACGTAGCCTTCGGGGGCCGCGGTTTCCACGAAGCGGTAGCTGCCCACCGCCAAGTCGGTCACCTCGATCAGGCCGCCGGCGTCGGTGACAAGCGCATCGTGGCCCGGCACGATCTCCCAGGAATCGTCGGCGAGCCGCTGCTCCAGCTTGAACGTCGCGCCCGGCAGCACGGCATCGGGATCCTCGGCGTCAACCTTCTGCAGCACCGCCTTCCCGAACACCGGGCTCTTGGTGTTCGTGGCCGTCACGGCCACCTCCAACCCGGGCGCGTCCTCGGCCAGCGTGAACTCCACCGGCACCGTCTCCAGCTCGTAGCCCTCGGGAGCCGAAACCTCCACGAAGCGGTACGTCCCCATCGCGAGACGCTCCACCTCGATCAGGCCGCTGCCATCGGTGACAAGCGACTCGTATCCCGGCACTTCGACCCACGACCCGTCCGCCGCCTGCTCTTCCAGCTTGAACACGGCGCCGGGCAGCACCGTACCCGGCGCGTCCGCGTCCACCTTCGTCAGCACGACCTTGCCCAGCACGGGGGCCCTTCTGTTCTCGGCCGTAACGTTCGCGGTATGGTTCGGCGTGGTCGACGTGATGGCGAATTCAACCGACTCGCTCGTCATCTCATACCCGACCGGCGGCACGATCTCCACGAAACGGTACTGGCCCAACAGCAACCCCGTCACCGTGATCAGCCCGCTTCCATCCGTAGTCAGCTGCTCGGAACCCGCAACCGTCGCCCAGGTGTTGTCAGGCTGCATCTTCTCTAGCCTGAACACGGCGCCCGGCAGCGTGGCATCCGGATTGCCCGCGTCCACCTTCTTCAGCACGGCCTTGCCGTCCTTCACCTCCACGCCGCCCGAGATCACGGTGAAATGCGCGCTTCCGGGCGCCGCTTCCGACCCGCTGTCGCCGTAGGTGAGCGTGGCGTTGTTTTCGTACTGCCCGGTTTCGGACGCGTCGCTGCGCAGCTCTACGATGAACGACGTGAAGTCGCCCTTGTTCGGCCCCGAGGTGCTGAAGTACTTCATGATGATGGCTTTCTGAGCAGGCGTGGCGCCTTTTTCTTCCAGCAGCCAGGAAAGTCCCGCCTCGCCCTGGCCGTCCAGGATGTTTCCGATATTGAGCGGGCTCGACCCATCGCCCGTGGGCACGTCGCCGAACCCGATGTACACCACGCGGTTCTCCCACACGCCGATGGTGGGCACGGCGGCCATGCGCACGCTGCTCGCGAACTCGTCCTGCGTCATGCCGTCGGCCGCCGACTTGTCGGTCAGCGCGAACAGGTCGGTGATGGGGAAGGCCGCGTACTGCTCGGTCTGCGCCTCCCCCGCGTCGGTGGTAGCCACCACGGGCATGTACACCGTCACGCCGCCCGACGTGATGGCCTGGCCGCCCTGCAAGTCGTCGGTCAGCAGCAGGTTGCGCTGCTGCGGCGACGGGTCGGAACCGCCCACGGCATAGTTCGCGTACGCGTCCACGATATTGTCCAGGTTCACGCCGATGCTCCACACGATCTGGTTCTGGCCGGCAACCTGCGAGCCGTACTTCATCAGCGGCGTATCGGGCAGAGGACCCGTCGTAGGCGGTTCGACGCCGATAGACGGAAGCGCTTGGCCGTTAACCGTGAACACGATATCGTTGCCTTGGCCCGTCACGTAGCCCTCAAGCGAGAAGAAGCCATTGTGCAGCGAGGGGAACTGCGCCCCGTCGTCGGAAAGCGTGGTCACGATAGTGATGTCCTGACCGGGGATCATGCTGCCGTTCGCATCGCGGTTGCCGTTGACCACGTACGAGCCGATCACCTTCTGGGTCGTGGGATCGACGAGGTTCACCGGGCCGAAATCGCTGGCCAGGAAGTGATCATCCCCGTTGACGGTGAACGTGAACGTGTCGCCCGCATGCACGTCCGTCATATCGGGAATGCTCCAGTCGATATAGATGCGCACGTACGCGCCGCTGGTCAGCGTGGTGCCAGCGGGAATGTCCAGCCAGCTGTCGCC
>NZ_DBFEGU010000031.1:0-4038 GCF_048329335.1 Eggerthella sp.
ATGCCGAGGCCGCTGCCGTCGAGCGCCCGGCGGGCGAGGCGGCTTAGCCGTCCCAACCGCGTCTCCCGTCCGGTGATCCTTGGCGGCGCTTTCCCTCCCGCGCCGCAGGGATCCCGGCTCGGGTGCGGTATGCTATGCATCATCTTGGTTCACGTTGCGCGTCCTGCGCTGAAAGGAGCTTTTCGCCATGGCCAAGGAGATTCCCTGGAAGATCCTGTCCGAAGCCTATGCGTTCATCGGCAACTCGCTGCTCAAGCCGATGACGATGACGTCGACGGTGGGGTTGGATCCGGCGTTTTGGGAAGCGTTTCCCTCGTTCGACGACGAGGCCGTGGCGGAGGCCGTCGCGGCATGCGCGCGCTATGCCGAAGGAGCCGTCCAGCGCGCGGAAGCAGGCGAAGACGAGCCTCAGCGCGCGGCCGTCGAATACACGAAGCTGTTCGTGGGCCCGCCGTCGCCCGCGGCTGCCCCATGGGAGACGATGTACCGCGGCGAGAACGTGACGGTGGGGTTCGGTCAGGCCACGTTCGAGATGCGCGAGTTGCTGCGCGAAGCGGGGCTTGAAGTGCGGAACGTCAACAACCAGTACGAAGACCACCTGGGCATCGAGCTGCTGTACCTCTCGTCGCTGTGCGCCCGCGCAGACGCGGACGCCGCCGATGCCCCCGTGCCCGAATCCGTGGCGGACTTCATCGAGAAGCATCCGCTCAGCTGGGTCGACGCGTTCCGCGCGCGCATCGCCGAGGCGGCGCCCGACGGCTACTTCGTCTCGCTTGCAGGGTTGGCTCGAGCTCTGCTCGCCTGGCATGCCGAAGCGCTGCGCGTGTAGGAGGCTCGCATGGATTACCTTGCAACGATCGATTCGCCCGTGGGTTCGGTCACCGTCGCCAGCGACGGTGAGGCGATCGTCGGGTTGTGGCTTGAGGGGCAGAAGCACTTCGAAGCGACGCTCGAAGCTGCCGAGGATCGTCCCGATCTGCCGGTACTCGTCGAGGCGCGCGCATGGCTCGAACGCTACTTCGCAGGCGACGACCCCGGCGCGCTTCCGCCCGTGAACCCGCGCGGCACCGCGTTCCAGCAGCGTGTGTGGGCGCTGCTCGCCGAGATCCCGTACGGCCAGCTGACCACGTACGGCTGGATCGCGCGTCGCATCGAAGAGCAGACGGGAACTCGTACGTCGGCGCGCGCCGTGGGCAGCGCCGTCGGCCGCAACCCCATCTCCATCATCCTGCCGTGCCATCGCGTGGTGGGGTCGACCGGCAGCCTCACCGGCTACGCCGGCGGCCTGGAAAAGAAGATCGCCCTGTTGGGAATCGAGGGCATCGATGTAGATGCCCTCAGCATGCCGAAGAAAGGCGTGGCGCTGTAGCCGTCCGCCGCCTGCGCTCAGGATGACGGGCGAAGCGTCTTAGAAAAGCAGCGCTCCGTCGATGGTCATCGACGTCACGTTGCCGTCGGCATCGCAAACGAGCAGCACGTTCGTCACGGTCGCATTGCCTTCGCCGTCGAGGATCGAAACGTCGTTGGCGTACTGATAGCCGCCCTCCGTCGGCGTGACGCTCGCCGTGGCGGGGTCGAAGCTCTGGTATGTGTAGTACGTGTTGTCGGCGATGAGCCCCGGCAGCGCCGCTTCCACGGCGGCGACGGCCTTGGCCTGCGGATCCTCAGCGGGCTCGGGCGTTGCGGGCTCTGCCGGGGCCTCGGGCTGCGGCTCCGGCTCTGCGGTTACCGGGGTTTGATCGAGCAGCCAGGTAGCTTCGGTGGCGCCGTCGTTCCAGAACAAACGCTGCGAGGAGTAGCGGTCGTCGAACGTGAGCGTGCCGGAGGCCGTCTCTCCCGCGGGCACCGAGATGGTGTTGTTTGCGAACGTCGAGCTGACGGGAGGCATGCCGAACGAAAGAAGGCATTCGGTGGAAAGCTCTTGCGCGCTCGAGTGCGCCTTGAACTCGATCTGTACGTTGAGCTGGTCGTTTGCGCGATCGATCGACTTCACGGCCACTTCGTAGTCGCGCCACACGGCCGATTCGCCAACCGAAAGCGACTTGAGTTTGGACGCGTCGGTAACGGTGTAGCCGCTGCTCGACGCGCTGGCGTTCGGGTTCGGCAGGTTCGGTTCTTCGGCCTTCGAGCCGCATCCGGTCAGCGCGAGCGCAAGAACCGCGCAGGCGGCGGTCGCAATGATCTTCTTGTTCAAAGTGGATCCCTCCATACGGTGCGCGGGCGCGCGAACGCGACCCGATAGCGTTTGGGTAGTATCATACCAGTTCGGTCAACATGTGTGAGCATCCTGTTGCGACATGCGTCGAACATTCGCCCTAGCGCAAAACCTGCAGGTGTGGTTTCATAAGCGCAGATTCCGAAAGGGGCGTATGGACACCACATTTCTGCAGCAAGCGTTCTCCGATTCGCAGGTGCTCACGGTGCCGTGGAGCATCGATTATTTCTCCGTCGTCGTTGGCGTGTTGACGGGCGCTCTGTTCGCGTGCGACCGCAAGCTCGACATCATCGGCACGGTGGTGCTGGGCCTGGTCACCGGGTACGGTGGCGGCATCATTCGCGACATGCTGCTGCAGACCCACGGGGTGTACTTCACCTCGCACCCCGATCTCATCCTCATCTGCATCGCCATCTGCGCGTTCGTGTTCTACTTCCGCGGGCTGTTCCGCCATCTCGATGCCACGGTGTTCTTCGCCGACGCGCTGTCGGTGGGATTGTTCGCGCTGGCCGGCGCCAGCAAGGCGTTCTCGCTCGAGCAGGGTTTCGTGTTGTCGGTCATCCTCGGCGCCATCACGGCGGTGGGCGGCGGCGCGGTGCGCGACATCTGCGTGGGGGAGACGCCCGGCATTTTCCAGCAGTCGAACTTCTACGCGGTGGCAGGCCTCGGCGGATCGTTCGCGTTCGTGGCCCTGGCCTATGCGGGAAGCCCGTTGCCGCTTGCGGGTGTGGCCTGCGTGTTCGTCGTCGTGTTCCTGCGCTATTGGAGCGTGTACTTCGACTGGAAGACCAGCAACGAGGCCGACCTCACCCCTCATGTGGCGCGCGGCGTGGGCAAGGTGCGGCGCGTCGTGTCCGGTGTGTTCCTGCACGGCGGCGATGCCACCGTGGCGCAGAAGGAGCGTCGCCGCCGCGGCCGCTGGCGCCGCAACCACGAGAAACGCGACTGAGGCAACGTGCTCGAAGCCGTGTGGCGCTCGCGCTCCCTCCTCCACGTGGCGATACGCTGAAGATGCGCGCGGGGGCTTCCCCGGGCGCGTTCCTATCTGCCATACTGTCCGAATTAACAATGTGCCGTGCGATGCCATGCCAGGATCGACGCGGGAGAAGATACGAAGGATCGTGAACATGGCTGATTTCATCGAGGGCAAGCGCCCCGTCATCGAGGCGCTGCGCACGGGCGTGCCCATCAAGAGCATCCTCATGGCTGACAACGTGCAGCGCGACGGCCTCATCGAGGACATCCTGCGCAAGGCGAAGCGCGCCGGAGCCACCGTGGAGATGGTGCCGCGCAAGGTGCTGGACGGCAAGTCCGACCGCGGCAGCCACCAGGGCGTCATGGCGAAGGCCGCGTCGTTTCCGTACGTGGGCATCGGCGACGTGATCGACGCGGCGGGCAAGTCGGCCGAGCAGCACGACGGCCGCGCGCTCGTGATCATCCTCGACCACATCACCGACGCGGGCAACCTGGGCGCCGTGTCGCGCAGCGCCGAAGCGGTGGGCGCATGCGGCATCGTGATCCCCAACAAGCGCAGCGCGCACGTGGAGGCTTCCACGTACAAGAGCTCGGCCGGCGCCATCGCGCACGTGCCCGTGGCGCAGGTGTCGAATCTCGTGCAGACCATGAGCCGCCTCAAGGAGGAGGGCTTCTGGATCGCCGGCGCCACCGAGCACGCCTCCGACCTCATCTGGAAGGCCAACCTCAAGGGCAAGATCGCGCTCGTGATGGGCAACGAGCAGGAGGGTATCTCGCGCCTGGTGATGGAGCACTGCGACTTCCTGGTGAAGCTGCCCATCGAGGGCGAAGTGGCGTCCCTCAACGTG
>NZ_DBFEGU010000032.1:0-1000 GCF_048329335.1 Eggerthella sp.
GTGCCGAGCTGTTCATCTTCGATCCCGACGAGCTCGACCGCATCGTGCGCGACCGGGTGGACTCCACGTCGCTGTTCGCGGCGCGCTTCCGCGAGTGCGCCGCCCGCGCCCTGCTCATGTCGCCGGCGGCACCCGGCAAGCGCGCGCCGCTGTGGCAGCAGCGCCTCAAGGCGGGCCAGCTGCTCGAAGCCGCGCGCCGCGAGCACGAGTTCCCCATCCTGGTGGAAACGGCGCGCGAGTGCTTGCAGGACGTGTACGACATGAGGGCGCTGCACGAGCTGATGGAGCAGGTGCAGGCGGGATCGGTGCGCTTGGTGGAGGCGCAGACGTCGGTGCCGTCGCCGTTCGCGGCGCCGCTTCTGTTCGGGTACGTGGGCGAGCACCTCTACGCGGGCGACCTGCCGCACGCCGAGCAACGCGCGTCGCTGCTGTCGCTCGACCCCACGCTGCTGGGCGAGCTGCTGGGCTCGACCGACTTGGGCGACGTGCTGGACGCGGACGTGATAGCCGGCGTGGAGGCCGGCTTGCAGCGCCTTGCTCCCGATCGGCGCATGCGCGGCGTCGAGGGCGCGGCCGACTTGCTGCGCGTGCTGGGGCCTCTGTCCGTCGAGGAGGCGGCGTTGCGCATGCGTTCGGACGCCGAAGCGGACGACGACGGGGCAGCGGACGAAGGGGGCGGCGAAGTGGCCACCGAAGAGGAAGCGCATGCGCTGCTCGAAGAGCTGCAGCGCGCCCATCGGGCGTTTACGGTCGTGTTGGGCGGCAAGGAGCTCTGGGCGGCCGTCGACGATGCGGCGTTTCTGCGCGATGCGCTGGGCGCGACGATCCCCCCGTGGGCCGACGCGCTCAACCGCCCCGCCAGCCAATCCGGCCAAGCGCAAGCCCCCTTACGTGATCCCGAGCGAAGCGCGCAGCGCGAAATCGAAGGATCCCGTGCGGCGTCGGCCGAAAGCGATGGCGGCGAGGATGCGCTCCACCCCCTGGACGAACTGCTCGCACG
>NZ_DBFEGU010000033.1:0-17912 GCF_048329335.1 Eggerthella sp.
ATCGATTGGCTGCAGGAGATGGGCGTGCCTTTCCTGAAGGAAGTAGGGCCGCTGTTCGGGTACACCGAACTGCCGGTCATCCACCATGTCGATGGCAAGGGCGCCGAGATGGTGCGCGTGCTCGCCGAGACGGCCGAAAAAGCCGGCGTGGGCACGCTCACCGACACCTCGGCAACGAAGCTGGTCGCCGACGCCGACGGACGCGTCATCGGCGTGGAGGCGGTTCAGAAGAAGAACCCCGTGCGCATCAAGGCGAACAAAGGCGTGGTCATGGCAACGGGCAGCTTCGCCGGAAGCACGGCCATGATCGGCCAGATGAACGCCGAATGCGCCAACCTGCTGCCGGGCTCGAACCCCGGAGCCACGGGCGACGGCCTGGTCATGGCCATGGAGCTGGGCGCCTACACCACACGCGTCTCGGACATGCCGCTGATGAGCTCGTTGGCAGGCCTTGAATCGGGCAGCATCGTCAACATCAACTACGGGATGCGCCTGCCGGGGCTCTGGCTCGATGCCGAAGGCCAGCGCTTCTTCGACGAATCGACCCCCTACGAAAACCCCAACGGGCACCGCGCCATCGTGCGCAAGCAGAACGAGCAGGGATCGCCGGTCATCGCGTTGCTGGGAACCACGCCCGAGCTGGACGCCATGCAGGCCACGTACCCGCTGAAATGGGCCACCGCCGACACCGTAGAGGAAGTCGCCGGCATGGTAGGCCTCGACGGCGCGAAGGCGAAGGCCACCGTCGAGCGCTATAACGGCTTCTGCGAAGCGGGCAAGGACGAGGACTGCGGAACTCCCGCCGACAAGATGGTGCCCATGACCGGCCCCTTCTACGCAGCTCCTATCGCCGTGAGCACCTCGGTCACCGTCGGCGGCTTCAAGACGAACGAGCAGGCTCAGGCCCTCAGGCTCGCCTTGGCTTCCAGCGGCTCGCTGACCGAACCGATCCCCGGCCTGTACGCCGCCGGCGTGGTATGCGAGTGGAACTGCGCCGCCGGAGCCACGGTGCTCAGCGCGATGACGCTCGGCCGCATCGCGGGTCGAAGCGCCGCTGCGGAGGCCTCCGCAGCCTAGCGGCATCGGACAATCGCCCCCTCCCCTTCGAGAGGCCTGCCTGCTTGGGCGGGCCTCTCGCCCCGCATGAGCGCCTTGGGCTTAACCGGTGTGCAACGATTCTCCGGATCGTCGGCGAACCCTGACGACGATGCGACCTGTTCGCGCTATCATAGACGTCGACACACGAACTCGCGCTCGACGGCCGATTATCGGTATCGAGCTCATCCGGAAAGGCGGCATTGCATGGACCTTGCTCCCGAGCAGAAGCTGCACGGATTCACCGTGCGCACGCGCGAAGAACTTCCCGAGATCGACGGCACGGCGTACGTGCTCGACCACGACAAGAGCGGCGCGCAGCTGCTGTACCTGCGAAACGACGACAACAACAAGGCGTTCTCCATCGCGTTCAAGACGCCGCCCGCCGACGACACGGGCGTGTTCCACATCCTGGAGCACTCGGTGCTGTGCGGCTCGGACAAGTTTCCCGTCAAGGAGCCGTTCGTCGACCTGCTGAAAAGCTCGATGCAGACGTTTCTGAACGCCATGACCTTCCCCGACAAGACGATGTATCCGGTGGCCAGCACGAACGACCAGGACTTGCTGAACCTCGCCGACGTGTACCTCGACGCGGTGCTGCACCCGGCCATCTACCGTAAACGCGCCATCTTCGAACAGGAGGGCTGGCACTACGAGCTGGGCGGCGACACGGAAGCCGAAGCGGGCGACTCCGTTGCAGGCGACGCCGTGGCCGCCACGGAAGCCGCCGACGGGTCTGCGCGCCTCGTGCTGAACGGCGTGGTGTACAACGAGATGAAGGGCGCGCTGTCCGATCCGAATTCGGTGCTGTACGACGAGCTGCAGGCGGCGCTGTTCCCCGACACGGCCTACCGCTTCGAGTCGGGCGGCACGCCGCGCGCCATCCCCGACCTCACCTACGAGCAGTTCCTGGAGGAGCACCGCCGCCACTACCGCCTGGACAACAGCTACCTCACGTTGTACGGCGATCTCGACCTGGACGGCATGCTGGCCTTCCTCAACGAACGCTACCTGTCCCCCGTCGCCGACGAGCAGGCGGCCGCGACGGGCATCGGCTCCGAGGGCGCGCCTCTCGGCCCCCACGAGCTGCGCGAGCAGGCGCCCGTACGCGCGCTGGGCGTGAAGAGGAACATGGCTACCGCGCCCGAGAACGCGTGCGCCGGGCTGGGCTACGTCATCGGCAACGCGTGCGAGCGCACGCGCATGACGGCCGTGGACATCCTCATCGACGCCATCGCAGGCTCGAACGAGGCGCCGCTCAAGCGCGCCCTGCTGGACGCGGGGCTGGCGGCCGACGCTACGGCGTTCTTCGCCGACTCGCTGCTGCAGCCGTTCGCGGTCATCCAGCTGCGCGGACTGGAGGAAGGCGGTGCCGAGCGTTTCCGCCCGGTCGTGGAGGAAACGCTGCGCAAGCTGGCCGACGGAGGGCTCGACCGCACGCTCGTGGAGGCGTCGCTGTCGCGCGCCGAGTTCGTCATGCGCGAGCGCGAGTACGGCATGCCCGACGGCGTAGCGCTGGCGATGAGCTCGCTGGCGGGCTGGCTGTACGACGACGATGCGGCCACGTCCTACCTCAAGTACGAGGACGACTTCGCGTTTCTGCGCAAAGCGCTGGACGAGGGGTATTTCGAGCGGCTGATCCGCGAGGTGTTCCTGGACAGCGACCATATGGCCGAGGTGGAGATCGTGCCAGTCGACGGCGACGAGGACGCCTACGAGGAGGAACGCCTGGCCGCCGTCGAAGCCGCCATGACTCCCGAGGACTACGTTCGCGTGGCCGACGAGGAGGCCGCGCTGCGCCGCTTGCAGGAGGAGCCCGACTCGCCCGAAGCTTTGGCCGTGCTGCCGCGCCTGTCGGTAGCCGACATAAAGGACGCTCCCGAGGAGCCCGCGTACGGCCTAGTGGAGGGCGCGCCCGTTCCTACGCTGCGCCACGACGTGCCGACGCACGGCATCGCCTACGCCTACCGCTACTTCGACCTCGACCGCGTCGCGTTCGACGAACTACCTTACGTGGCCGTTCTGGGCCTCGTGCTGGGCAAGCTGGGAACCGCACGACATACCGCCTCCGAGCTGGACACGCTCGTCAACGGCAAGCTGGGCAACCTCACGTTCTTCGCCGAGATCTACGAGAGCGAGACCGACCCCGCTGCCCTGGCTCCGAAGTTCGTCGTCAGCTCGAGCGCTCTGACCGAGAACGTCCGCGAGCTGGCCGAGCTGCCCCGCGAGATCATGCTGGAGACCGACTTCTCCGACACGGGCAAGATCAAGGACGTGCTGCAGCAGCGCCGCATCGGCATGGAGCAGGGCTTCGCGAACGCGGGGCATGCTAGCGCTATGGCGCACTTGGCTTCGTACTACCTGCCGGCCGGCGTGGTGCGCGAGCAGCTGGGCGGCGTCGGGTTCTACCGCTTCCTCAAGCAGCTGCTGGCCTCGTTCGACGAGCGCGCCGAAGAGGTGTCCGCACGCCTGGCCGACCTCGCCGTGCGTCTGTTCGCCGACGACGCTCTGACGCTGAGCTTCACCGGCACGGACGACGACTACGAACGCTTCCTGGCCGCAGGCGCCGCGCTCGGCCGCACGCGCCCCGAAGACGGCGTGCGCTTGATCGCGCCCGACCCCGTGGCGCTCAACGAGGCGTTCATCGTGCCCACCGACGTGTGCTATGCGGCCCAGGGCTTCGACCGCCGCGCCTTCGACGCGGGCTACACGGGCGCCTGGCAGGTGGCCGCGCGGGCGCTTTCCTACGACTACCTGTGGAACGAGGTGCGCGTGAAGGGCGGCGCGTACGGGGCGGGCTTCCAGACGGCGCGCACCGGCAATCTGCGCTTCTACTCGTATCGCGACCCGCACCTCGACGACACGCTGGCCCGCTTCGCCAGGGCTTCCGAGTGGTTGGCCAAGTTCGACCCCGCCGCCGAGGCGATGGAAGGCTACGTGGTGAGCACCGTGGCCGGGTTCGACACCCCGCTCAAGGCGCGCGCCCTCGTGCGGCGCCAGGACGGCGACTTCTTCGGCGGACGCACGCCCGAGAGCCGTGCCGCCACGCGCGCCCAGATGATCGACGCGGACGCCGCTGCGCTGCGCGCGCTGGCCGGGCCCATCGCCGAAGCCGTCGCGATGGACGCCGTGTGCGTGTTCGGCAGCAAGGACATCATCGAGGCGTCCGATGCCGGCCTCGCGGTGATCGACCTGCTGAACGAGTAGGCCCGCGACGTAAACAGAGCGCTTCGACCGCGGCCCCGACGCAGACGCCGGGGCCGCCTCGCGCCCAGCCCCTTTCGCACGCAACCGCGACAGCGCGTCACGGCGATCACGGACCGAGGCCGGAATGGCAACAATGCATCGAATTCGGAATACGCGCGGGGGCCGAAAGCGCGAATAGCGGCCCTGCTATGGTGTCGCGCATTTTGCGACCAGGTATTCCGTCGAAAGGAACCCCTCGGGCTCTCCGCAACGCAGCCCTGAGAGTTCCGAATTCGATGCATTATCGCCACCCGAACCCCTGCCGGATGCTCGCACGCCCGGCCTTTGCCTGGCAAGCCCTGAAAATCGCACTTCCGAAGCACACGTCCTCGCGCTTGAGCTAGAATAAGCGGTTGGAACCGAGTGCGTGCGAAGCGATTGGATCCGGGGGTCGTCCCGGCCGTTGACGGCCGAGGCGGACGCGCCTGTCGCCGAGCATGCGGCCGCGCTTGACCGAGCGCCGCAATAATGATAGTAATACAGTATCAAATAGACGAGAAGAATACGGAGAGCTGCTGTTATGCTGGAACTCAAGAACCTCACCTTCGAGGTGCCGCTTGCGGACGGATCGAAGGAAACGAAGCGCATCATCGACGATCTGTCGCTCACCATCCCCGACGGCCGCTTCACGGTTATCACCGGCCCGAACGGCGGGGGCAAGTCGACGCTGGCCAAGCTCATCATGGGCGTCGAGCGCGCGACGAGCGGCCAGATCCTGCTGGACGGCGAGGACATTACCGACCTGTCCATCTCCGAGCGCGCCAAGAAGGGCATCGGCTACGGTTTCCAACAGCCCGCACGCTTCAAGGGCATGAAGGTGAAGAAGCTGCTGGACATCGCGGCCGGCAAGAAGCTGCCGATGCTCGCGTGCAACGAGTACCTGGCGAAGGTGGGCCTGTGCTCGGCCAGCTACCTCACGCGCGAGGTGGACAAGAACCTGTCCGGCGGCGAGGTGAAGCGCATCGAGATCGCCACCATCCTCGCGCGCGACCCGAAGCTGGCCATCTACGACGAGCCCGAGGCGGGCATCGACCTGTGGAGCTTCGACCGCCTGACCGAGACGTTCCGCGACATCCACGAGGCGCGCGACGGCCGCTCCATCGTGATCATCTCGCACCAGGAGCGCATCATCCAGCTGGCCGACGAGATCGTGCTTCTGCGCGACGGCAAGGTTGCCGAGACGGGCACGCCCGAGGAGCTCATGCCGAAGCTGGGCTTCGTGGCGAAGGGCATCCCCGGCTGCCAGCTGAGCACCCCCACCGAGCTGCACCTCACGGAGATCGCCACCACCTGCTAACCCGCCCACGCCGCGCTGCGAATGTTTCACGTGAAACATTCGTTCGCTTTCACGCACGCGGCAGCTGCACGAAGCCGCCGCTTTGAACCCAGAAGGAGGCCATCATGGCTGTTGATCTTTCCCCCATCGACGAGAGCCTGCTCGCCGAGATCGCCAACATACACGGCATGCCGAAAGGCGCGTTTAACATCCGTAAGGACGGCGAGCTCGTCGAGCGCCACTCCTCGGCGAACATCGAGATCGCCACGAAGACGGACAACCCCGGCATCGACATCCGCATCAAGGCGGGCACGAAGGGCGAGACGGTGTACATCCCCGTCATCGTCACGCAGTCGGGCCTGAAGGACGTCGTGTACAACACGTTCTACATCGAAGACGACTGCGACGTGACCATCATCGCCGGCTGCGGCATCCACAACGAGAGCCACCAGGCCTCCGAGCACGACGGCATCCACACGTTCTACTGCGGCAAGAACAGCCACGTGAAGTACGTGGAGAAGCACTACGGTGAAGGCACCGGCACCGGCGAGCGCATCCTCAACCCCGTGACCAACGTGATCATGGACGAGAATTCCAGCTGCGAGATGGAGCTCACGCAGCTGCGCGGCGTGTCGTCCACCGTGCGCGACACGAACGCCGAGCTGGGCGCGGGCGCGAAGCTGGTGCTGACCGAGAAGCTGCTGACCCACGACGACCAGGTGGCCACCTCGAACATGAAGGTGGAGCTCAAGGGCGACGATTCCAGCGTGCAGGTAATCTCGCGCTCGGTGGCGCAGGACAACTCCAAGCAGATCTTCAACCCGCTGGTCATCGGCGAGGCGCAGTGCCGCGGCCACGTGCAGTGCGACGCAATCCTCATGGGCACGGCGAAGGTGACCGCCATCCCCGGCATCGAGGCCGCCCACGAGGACGCCCTGCTGGTGCACGAGGCCGCCATCGGCAAGATCGCCGGCGACCAGATCACGAAGCTCATGACCCTGGGTCTGACCGAAGAGGAAGCCGAGCAGGAGATCCTCGAAGACTTCCTGAACTAGCCGGTTCCGTCGGCCTCACGGCCGGCGGAACGACTCGACACTGCGAAGGCCCCCGGCGTTCGGAGTTGCCCCTTGTGCGCCGCTCGGCGCGTACCGAAGTACGCTTGGCAGCGCAGCGGGACAACTCCGAACGCCGGAGGCCTTCTCGCTGCCTCACTACGCCAACCCGCGAGGCGTTGTTCTCCCTCCAAATGCCGCGCGGATGTTTCACGTGAAACATTTGTTTGCTCGAACGAGTGTTTCACGTGAAACACTCTGACGAAGCGCTACGACGCGGAGCGGCGGAGCGGGTTGCTACGCGTCGTAGCGCTGCACGAAGTGGAGGATGACGGCGGCGCTCGTGGGGGTACAGCGCTCGCCTTCCAGCTTGCGCTCGCACGTGGGGATGCCGCGGGCGATGATGGCGGCGGTGGCCGGCGCGGGGATGGGCAGCTCGCCGTGGGCGCATCGCACGGTGCCGCTGCCGGTCTGCACGCGGGTGGCCGCGATCTCGTCCGGGTCGAGCGCCTCCACGGCCAGGCAGATGGCGAGCACGTTGCGCAGCGCCTCGCCGTTGCCCACTTCGTGGAAGTGCGTCTCCTCCACCGTGCAGCCGTGCGCCGCGGCCTCAGCCTCGGCGAGGATGCGGTAGACGGCGCGCATGTCGCCCTTCGCCCGCTCGCTCGCGGCGAGCGCGTCGATGGCGGCGTTCACCTCGCCCAGGTCGTGATGATGCCCGTCGGAAACGCCGGCCGCCTCGGCGGCCTCGAGCACCTGCGCGCGCCGCTCTTCGGGCAGCTGCAGCAACGCCACGGCCAGCAGGTGGCGCCTCGTGGCGTTCTCTTCCAAGTTCCAAACCAACGTCGTCATGCCGTCCTCGCTTTCACATGGTTGATCATATGGGCCTGGTAGCCCGCGCCGAAGCCGTTGTCGATGTTGACGACGGACACGCCCGAGGCGCACGAGTTCAGCATGGCCAGCAGGGCCGCGACGCCGCCGAAGCTGGCGCCGTAGCCCACGCTCGTGGGCACGGCGATCACCGGACACGACGCGAGACCGCCCACCACGCTGGCCAGCGCGCCCTCCATGCCCGCCACCGCCACCACGACGCTGGCCCGCGCGATGTCGTCGGCATGCGCCAGCAAGCGATGGATGCCGGCCACGCCCACGTCGTACAGGCGCACCACGTCGTTGCCCAGCATCTCGGCCGTCACGGCGGCTTCCTCCGCCACCGAAAGGTCGCTCGTGCCGGCGGCGGCTATCACGATAGGCCCGTTGCCGTCGGGCTCGGGCGCCTCGCCCAGGATGCCGAGACGCGGGCCTTGGCGGTAGGCGAACGCGAGAGGGCACGCGCCTTCCAGGGCACGTTCGACCGCGGCGGCCTTCTCGGCGTCGAGCCGGGTGACCAGCACGCGCTCCTGCCCGTTCTCCACGAGCGCGCGGCACACGCCCGCTATCTGCTCGGCCGTCTTGCCCGCACCGTACACCACCTCCGACACGCCCTGGCGCATGCCGCGATGGTTGTCCACCGTCGCGTAGCCCAGCTCCGTGAACGGAGCGATGCGCAGCGCCTGCTCGGCCTCGTCGACGGCGGTCTCGCCCGCCGCGACGCGCTCGAGCAGCTCGCGCAGTTGTCGTTGCTCCATGTTCAACCTCCGTCATGATACCGATCGTCGACCATTGAACCACTTGGAGCGCACTCCAAGTCAAGCGCCTTTCCTTCCCCGCCATAAAGAAAGCCCCGGACGCGCGGTGTCGGCGTTCCAGGGCTTTCGAACGTTCGGGAGGATCTCGGCTCTAAGCAGCGACGTCTCCAGGCTGCACGGCGTTCTCGCCCGCGTTCACCTCGTCGCCGGCGCCCGTGCCTCGTCGGCAGGAGCAGCGTCCCCGTCAGCGTTCTCGCCTTCGCTCTCGTCTTTCGGCTCCTTCGAAGCAACGGTCGCGCCCGCGTCCGTGGACTTGGTGGCGCCGGCAGTCAGCGGCGTGGACGAAAGGTCGAGCGCGGTACCCAGCCACTTCGTCTCGATGACGCCGATGGTGCCGTTGCCGGTCAGCGTGGCGAGGGCTTCGGAGACCGCTTGCTTGAGATCGGTGTTCGCATCCGACACGCCCACGCCGTAGCCGCCCGCCTGCTGCATGAGCGCCACGATATGCACGTCGTCGCCCGCGCTGTGCGCCGCGTACGTCCCGATGATGGCATCGGCCGCCACGTACTGCACCTGGCCCGAGGCCAGCTCGGCGAACGCGCTCTTGAGGTCGTCGGTCGTGGAGAAGGTTGCCTTGTCGAATTCGTTCGTCACCGCCCAAGCGCTCTTCGACGACACCTGCGCGGCGATCTTCGTCTCGACGACGTTCGTGGGAACCTGCGTGTTGGACGGCGCGGAGAACAACGCCACGGCCGTAGGCAGGTACGCGTCAGACTTCCAGAACGAGGTGCTGCTGTCGGACTTGTCGATGCCCATGACGATGTCGACCGTTCCCTCTTTGAGGGCCGATTCGGCATCCGATCCCACGTTGACGACCTCAAGCTTCAGCCCGAAGCTGTCAGCCAGCGCCGCCGCCACGTCCACGTCGATGCCGACGATTTTGGACGAGGAGGAAGGCTGTCCCGCCAGGGGCTGGTTGTCGGTGTTCACACCGACGCGCAGCGTACCGTCCTTGCCGATGGTCGGCGAGGACAGCGTGGGCGTCTTCTCGGGGGGAGTGTAGCTCTGCTGCGATGAGCAGCCCGTCAGAACGACGAGCAGGGCCGCCATGCACGCGACCGCCATGCAGCAGGACGCGAGCGTTTTATAACGCTTCATAACCGGTGAGCCTCCATCTAGCTTGATGTTCATGCTGCCTCTTTCGACTGACCTAGTCTTTGCCCCCACACTCGCGCACTGGAACTCAGCTTGCGCCTTGCCCTCTCGCCCGTCGCAACCGGATGTCGCGATACTCAGGCGGTGCGGCTTACCTCTAGGATACGCCATGATCGTCGCGCGGAGACCGCGCGGCTTACGTGGGTCCTTTCGACCGCATCTGCCGTGGACTGAGGTTGAAAAACCCGCAACTACAGACTCGAAAGAAGCGTCACTCAGTGTACCAGATCATGAAAACACCTGAAAGCCGAGCCGCACAATCCGCGAGAAACGCGCGGACGCCGCCGAAAAGGCTCCAGGCGGGCACGCCGTCCGAACGCCGGACACGATGAGGGGACGCCGCTCCTTCGAGGCTCCGCGCGTCGAAAGGCCTGCAAGGCCCTGTGAAGCGCGCATGCTTTCGCGACGCCGGCCAGGCCTGCGGCGCACATGCGAGAAGCGCGCGAGAAACGAGGGGAAAGCGCGTGGAAACGACGCTGGATCGGCGTGGAATCCGCGCGAGAACGGCGGGTGCCGGACATGAGAGCGCCGTGTGCGGCGCGTGGAAGGCTCCGTGCTATCCTCGTAGGATGACGATCGCCCGCACAACCCTCGCCCTCGCCCCCGCACGCCCGACCGCACGGGAAGCAGGCGCATGCCCGCGCGTTCCCCGCCGCGAGCGTCTGCTGAGGACGGTGGGCCTCTACGGGCGCGGAGCCGCCGAGGCCATCGCCGAGACGCTGTGGCCCACGCGCTGCGCCGTATGCGACACCCCGGGCGAGGTGCTGTGCGCGCCTTGCAGCCTCAACCTGAGCCATATCGACTGGTGGCGCGCCTGCCCGCGCTGCGGCGCGCCGTTCGGCCGCGTGCAGTGCAGCGAGTGCAACGACGTGCTGATGAGCGTTGCCGGACGCGACGAGCCGCCCTTCGACGCCTGCGCGAGCGCCGTCGCCTTCGACGATGCCGCCGCCCGCATCGTGCGCACTTGGAAGGATGCCGGCGAGCGGCGATTGGCAGGCGCCATGGCGACGCTCATGGCGCCGATGGCGCCGCCCTCCTGGCTCGCCGACCATCCCTGCATCGTGCCGGTGCCCGCCACCGCCGCCGCCCGCAGACGGCGCGGCTTCGACCACGGCGAGGAGCTGGCTCAGGCGCTGGCCGACCGCCTGGGCCTCGCCGTCGCGCCCGTGCTCGCCCGCCCCCGCAGCCGCGACCAGCGCGCCCTCGCGCGCCGCGACAGATTGGCGAATATGGAAGGCCGCTTCATCCCGCTGCCCGGCGCAAGCGCCTTCCCCTCGGTCATCCTGGTCGACGACGTGTACACCACCGGCGCCACGCTGTTCGCCGCGACCGACGCCGTCCGCGTCGCCGGAGCCGCCACCGTCCGCTGCCTCACCTTCGCCCGCGTGTGGTAACCCCCCCCGACTCGCAAGCACATCGGCGCCGTCGGAAGCCATCCTCGCCCGAAAAACACGCCTCATGCATCGAGGCGTGTTTTTCGGGCGAGGATGCAGACGTGCGCCAACCGGGCGCAAAAAAGCGACGGGCCCGGAGGCCCGCCGCTTTCGCATATCGACTTGACACCGCGTGCTACATGGTGCGCTCACGCTGCTTTTGGGGCGCGGCGCTTGCCGCGTCGGAAAGCTCGGCCACGTCCACCGAGATGCTGTGCTTGATGGGCTTCCAGTTGCACTTCTTCACGAGCGCGACCAGCGCGATGGGGATATAGGTCATCATGAACACGGGGAACGTGAACATGTACAGAACCTTCTTGCCCGTGGTGGAGCGGATGGAGTCCCATTCCACGAACGTGGTCAGCACGCCGAACATGAACATGAAGATGAAGTAGTTCAGCAGGCAGAACAGGATGGACGACAGCGAGGAGGCAACCATGATGCCCGTGGACATGGCTCCGGTGAGGCTGAGGAACACGATGATGGCGTTGAACAGCACCGACACGATGGTAAGCAGCATGCCCGGCGCGATGGTCATGAGCATGTCGTAGCAAGCGAAGCGCGCGCCCTTGGGGTTCACGGCGATGCCTTTCGCCAGGCGGGCACCGTAGTGCCAGAACACCTGGTAGAAGCCCTTCGCCCAGCGGAAGCGCTGGTTCCACGAGTCGCGGAACGTGATGGGCTGCTCATCGTAGAGGATGGCCGTGGGCGTGTAGCTGATGCGCGTGCCCTCGAGAATGCTGTTCGCAGAGAACTCGATGTCCTCGGTGAGCAGGTGCCACTTCCAACCGCCGTTCTTCTCGATGATGTCGGCGGCTATGAAGAAGCCCGTGCCCGACACGGCGCAACTGGTGTTCAGCGTGAGACGCGCCTGGTTCAGGAACTTCGCCTCGCGCAGGAACCACACGGCGTAGCCCGCGGATATCCAGTTGGAGTCGTAGTTCTTGGAGTTTCGATAGCTGGTCGAGGCCTTCGCTCCGTTGTCGAAGGTCTTGTTCATCTCGCGGAAGTAGTTCACATCCAGCACGTTGTCGGCGTCGAACACGAAGTACGCCTCGTAGCCCTTGTCGGCGTAGCGCTCGCGAATGCACTGGAAGCCGTAGTCGAGCGCGTAGCCCTTGCCAACTTCCTTGTCGTTGCTGCGGGGAAAGACGATGGCGCCTGCCTCGCGGGCCACGCGCGCGGTGTCGTCCGTGCAGTTGTCGGCGATAACGAACACGTCGATGAGCTCGGACGGATAGTTCTGCACCTTGATGGAGTGGATGAGGTCGCCGATGACGGCGCTCTCGTTGCGAGCCGAGATGACCGCGGCGAACTTGTGGTTCTTCTTCGCCGTGAGCTCCTTGGGCTTGCGCGTCAGCACCACGAACACGTAGTAGAGCTGATACGTGTAGCAGATCGTGAACGTGAGAAACACGCAGAAGTTGAATATGTCAACGAACGAGATCTGCGAAAAAAACTGGTCCAGCACCTTTGCTCCTTTGTCGGGCCGCGAACGCTCCTTGCGGCCGTGCCATCGCGCACCCGTCCTGCGGGTCGCGCTCCGCCCCCCTGGTGTTGTTCGGTTTCGTCTGAGGGTTGTGCGGAACGCCGCCTGTTCGCCGCTGCGGCGCTCTGGCTGTAACGCGTTCCAAGCTGGACAGATTATAGCGGGTGAGCAGCCGTTCGGGGCAACAACGAGTCCGTTCGTTACCGTTTCTTCCGAATTCGAGGTCATAAATCACCGGTATTCACAAAGGTTCTGCATACGAACTTCATAACTAGGTCGGTTCGGCTATGATAATCTGAGAGATCGAGAATCGCACGTTCCCTTATATGTCAATGGAGGCATACCCTTGAACCACGATATCAAAGACATCGCCCTGGCCGACGAGGGCCTCGCCCGCATCCTGTGGGCGGACCGCGACATGCCCGTGCTGGCGTCCATCCGCGAGCGCTTCGAGCGCGAGAAGCCCTTGGACGGCGTGCGCATCGGCGCCTGCATGCACGTGACCACCGAGACGGCGAACCTCATGCGCGCGCTCTCGGCCTCCGGCGCGAAGGTGACGCTGTGCGCCTCCAACCCGCTGTCCACCCAGGACGACACGGCCGCCTCTCTCGTGCGCGACTTCGGCATCGACGTGTTCGCCATCGCCGGCGAGGACGCCGACACCTACAACCGCCACATCGAGGCCGTCATCGCCTGCGACCCGCAGATCGTCATGGACGACGGCGCCGACCTCGACACCGCGCTGCACACCAAGTTCACCGACAAGCTGGCGCACGTGGTGGGCGGCACCGAGGAGACCACGACGGGCGTCGTGCGCCTCATGTCCATGGCGGCCGAGGGAACGCTCGCCTACCCCGTGTTCAACATCAACGACGCGAACACGAAGCACTGCTTCGACAACCACTACGGCACGGGCCAGTCCACGCTCGACGGCATCGTGCGCGCCACGAACCGCCTCCTGTGCGGCCGCACCATCGTGATCTCGGGCTACGGCTACTGCGGCAGCGGCCTGGCCCTGCGCGCGAAGGGCATGGGCATGCGCGTCATCGTGTGCGAGGTCGACCCGCTCAAGGCGCTCGAGGCGCACATGGAGGGCTACGAGGTGATGCCCGCGGCCGAGGCGGCGCGCTTCGCCGACGTGTGGGTGACCGTGACCGGCAACTGCAAGGTGGTGGACGGCCCGGCGTTCGAGAACATGAAGGACGGCGCCATCGTGTGCAACTCCGGCCACTTCGACTCCGAGATCAACCTTGAGTGGCTGGAAGACCACGCCACGAAGAAAGAGGAGATCAAGCCGCTGGTGGAAGAGTACACGCTGCCGGACGGCCGCACGGTGATCGTGCTGGCGCAGGGCCGCCTCGTGAACCTGTCGTGCGCCGAGGGTCACCCCGCGTCCGTGATGGACATGAGCTTCGCGAACCAGGCGCTGGCCGCCGAGTACCTGTACCTCCACGCCGGCGAGCTGGAGAACAAGGTGTACGACGTGCCCGCCGCCATCGATACGCACGTGGCGCGCGTGAAGCTGGAAACGCTGGGCATCGAGATCGACACGCTCACCGAGGAGCAGATCAAGTACATGAGCTCCTGGAACTTCGAGACGCTGTAGGATCAGACGAGGGATCGCCCTTTCCTGCAGGTAAAGAACCCGGTGCATGACGCATCGGGTTCTTTTTTTACCTGATCGCCAACGTCGGCTCGGCGCCTCATGACGAAGCTACGACGCCAACCCGCGCCTCGCCAAGAGAGCCCGCTCGTTTTGCAGCAGGCCCTCCACAAGATAGGCTGCCGCGCACGAACGCCCTCGCACGGATGTGTCTCGGAGCAGCGTCGTCGCGCGCCGATCCCACCCCGAACGCTATCGCGAAATCCTGGTAAGTTCCCGTCGATATTGCTATCCTCATTTGCGGATAAACAGGAGGGACAATCGTTCGACCTGGGGTTTCTTGATCGAGACGAGCAGCTCGGCCGACTCGAGACGCGGAAAAGCTCGCATATCGACGCGAACTTGCCCTTTTTCCCGCGCGCCCCCTGGAGCCGGCCTCCTTCGCGCCCCGCATGGGGACTTCCCCACGTGGGACGCGAGTCGCCCCTAAAGGCACATGCGGTAGATGCGCTCCACGTCTTCCGCGCCCAGGCTGCGCAGGCCCGGGATCCGACCGCCGCCGCAAGCGTGGCGCGCCATATCCTGGAAATGCGCCTCGTCGATGCCGAGCTCGGTCAGGGTTCCCTCAAGCCCCAGCGTCTCGGAGGCGAAGGAGCTCACGCGCTCGATCGCCCTGCGAGCGCCTTCTTCAGGCGAAAGACCCTCTTCCACCCCGAACACCGCAATGCCCAGACGATAGATGGCGGACGCGGTCCCGTCGTCCAAGATGTACTCGAGCCAGCGCGGGGCAAGGATGGCCAGGCCATGACCGTGCGTGATGTCGTAGTAGGCGGACAGCTCGTGCTCCATCATATGGCACGCACACCCGTGCACCGTCCCCGCATCGAGCACCGTGTTGAGCGCCATGGACGATGCCCACATCAGGTTCGCACGCGCCTCGTAGTTCTGAGGCTCCTCCAACGCCACCGGGGTCCACTTCACCACCGTGCGCATGACGGCCTCCTGCATCTCCAGGACCAGGTCGAAGGTGGCATCGCCGGCAAGGTAGTAATTGTCCAGCACGTGGTTGAAGATGTCGAACGCGCCGCACGCGGTTTGGTACGCCGGCAGGGTGTAGCTGTGCTCGGGGTTCTCGAAGGCCACGCGGGGGATCAGCGCGCTTCCGCCCAGGCCGATCTTCTGGTTGACGTCCATGTTCGAGATGACGCTCCAAGCATCCATCTCGGAACCGGTTGCAGCGTTGGTGAGCACGACCGCCACGGGCAGGGCATCGGTCACCCATGCGCCGCCCGCGACCAGGGGCCATACGTCGCCGTCCGCGGTCTTGGCCGCCGCGGCGACGCCCTTCGCGCAGTCGATGGCGGACCCGCCGCCCACGGCCAGGACCACGTCGATGCCGTTCTGCCTGCAGATGGCGGCGCCCCTGTTCGCGGTGGTATGGCGCGGGTTGGGCTCGACGCCTGCCAGCTCGAACAGTTCCATGCCGGCGCCTTCCAGAAGGCCGCGCACCTCGTCGTACAGGCCGCTCTTCTTGATGGAGCCGCCACCGTAGACCATCAGCACCTTCGTGCCGAAGGCCGCGAGCTCTTCAGGAAGGTGCTCCAGCTGGTTCTTTCCGAAGTACACCTTGGCAGGGTTGTGGAAGATGAAGTCGTTCATAGTGTTGCCTCTTTCCTATCCTCTTGCTTTCCTTCTTGCCTTCTTGCACGGGCTGCCCGGCAGACGGCCCGAACCGGCCACCGTTCAGCCGAAGCTCCCTTACGCAAGCCCCAAGCCCTCGATCCAGGGCGCCACCTGATCGAGCGCATCGGGAAGGGCGCTCCTTTCGACGGTCAGGCCGTCCAGCAGGTTCGCACCGGGACACAGATCGCGGATATCGGCCAAGGCGCCGTCGATGCCGCTGCCGCCGCTCGTGCAGAACGGCGCGACCGCCTTGCCCGCCAGGTCGTGCTGCAGCAGAAACGAGCGCATCACATGCGGCAACCGCCCCCACCAGATGGGATTGCCCAGGTAGACCGCATCGTAGGCATCCCAATCCGGCACCGCGGCCGCGATCGGCGGCAGGTAGCCCTCGTCTTGTTCGCGCCGCACCTGGGAAGTCATGGCATCGTAATCGTCGGGATAGGCGTCGGTCGTCTCGATGCGGAACAGGTCGGCACCCGTCGCCTCCGCGATGCGCTCGGCGACGGAAAACGTGTTGCCCGAGTACGAGAACACCGCCACGAGCGCCCGCCCGCCGTGGGCCGCGGGCTCGGGCTCGGACGCAACGGACTCGGCCGGTCCGCCCTCCTCGTCCGGCGCGGGCGCTTCGTTTTCCTCAACCTGCTCCTCTGCCGCAACGCATCCGGCGAGCATGCCGCCGCCGAGCACCGCCATGCCGAAGCCGAACGACCCCATGACGAAGGTGCGCCGGTCCAATTCGCTTTGTCTCATGCTGACTCTCCTCTCGCTTCCGTCCTTCGAGTCTACGTCCTGGAGCTGATTCCAAGTCAAATGGAAATCATGTGCAGAGCGATCAACGCAGAATGCGGACGAGCTCGATGCCCTCCGACTCGCCGCGGTCGCGGCTGTACAGGCGCTCCACGGAATTGTTCCAGTGCTCGTGCACGCCGAGGCTCTCCACCGGGTTCCCTGCGCCGTCGCGGTACGCGGCTCCCGACGGCGGTGCAGATGCCAACGCGGCTTCGTGCAGGTAGTTCTCCACGCCCAGGTTGCCCTCGAGCGCGGCGTTGCGGCTGACGACCGCCGGCTGGTTGATGAGGAAGTCGGCGCCCACCGAGTCGATGGCCACCGGATCCTGCGACAGGAAGATGCTGGCCGCGAACCCGCCGTCGAAGGGCGCGCCCTCCCACTGCGCCGCCTCGCGCGTGACCGACGCGCCTTCCGAGGTTGCCGGCACCAAGCCGTCCAGCATCCACAGCATCGTCTTGCCGCCCAGCAGACGGTTGGCGAACAGGTCGACGAGCACGGTGTACATGCCCATGGCCTGGCCGGACACGTAGCGGTGGATGCCGGCGGCCTCGGGCGGTCGCAGGCGGCTGGAGTTGACCAGCGAGCCGAAGTGGTTCTTCCCGCACAGCGTGAGGCCGTAGCTGTGCCCCTTGAGGCTTGCGAGGTTGATCAGGTAGTCGGCCTCCGACACGCAGGCGGGCACCACGTTCGCCGCGCCCGCCACGTCGGCCGACCAGACGACGGGCGCGCTCTCGTCGCCTGCGGCGTCGTTCGGGCCGCCCTCGTCGTAGTAGCGGAAGCGCACGCCGGCAAGCGCGCCCTCCGAGCAGAGCTCCATCATATGCGCCGGGAAGATGCGGCACGCGTCGTACACCGCGATGTCGCCCGCCGCTACGCCCGCGTCCTCCACGAGCGACAGCAGCAGCGCACGCAAAAGAACCGGCGTCGTATAGCTCATGGCGCTGTCCTCGTCCGCGCCGAACGTGCCCGCGCCGTTCATGTTCGCCTTGACGGCGATCCGCTGGCCCGCCCGATAGCCGCCCGCGCGCCCGGCGCGCGCGTTGTGCGCCTCGAACAGCACGCGCCATCCGGCCGCCGCATCGTCCGCGCCCGCCGCCGCAGCCACGCCGTCGTCCACCATGCGCCGGACCGCGTCCTCGTCGAAATGCTCGCGCTGCCACCAGTAGCCCGACCCGTCCCAGGTCACGGCCGCCGCGTCGCGCACCCAGGCCACGCGCCCCGGCCTTGCGCCCACGCCGCGGCCACAAGGCTCGTGCGGCGGGAATACGGAGTCGTACGGCTGCGGCTCGGAGGAGGAGGCGGGGGCAGGTTCGAGCATCGGCGAGGGCTCGACGGGCGCTGACCCTACCGCCGGCTCCGCGCCTTCCCCGCCCGCGCATCCGCCCAGCATCCCGCCCGTCAAC
>NZ_DBFEGU010000034.1:0-2349 GCF_048329335.1 Eggerthella sp.
GCCGGACGCATGGCGAACGACGCCGAGGCTCTTGCGCGCACGTTCGAGCAAGCCGGCCAGCACGTCATGCCGTCGCGTGCGGAAACGCTCGAAACGCTCGCCGTCCTGCGCGCCGGCGGCAGGTCGCGCTGGCTGGCGAACAGGGGCAGCTGCTCCCAGAAATCCATGAAGGCTTCCAGGCCGTCGGCGCGCAGACGGGTCGCGCAGGCGGCATCGCGCTTGGCGGCCGCTTCGCGCTCGGCCTGCGTGGCGGAACCGAACCCGGCGGCTTCCAGGATGACCGCGGAGAACGCGCGCGGGTCGCTATGCAGCGCTGCAAGCGTCACGCGGCCGCCCATGGAGTAGCCGAGAACCGCGGGACGGACGCCCTCGGCATCGGCGATCACGCGCGCGAAGGCCAGCAACGCCTCGCCCTGCGCGTCCAGCGCGTAAGCGCGCGGATTGGCCGGGCGCTCGCTTCCACCGTGTCCCACCAGGTCGAGGGCGTACACCGGCCGGCCGGTTGCGGCTAGCTCGCTCGCCGTCGCGTTCCATGACGCCGAGCTCTGCGCGAACCCGTGCAGCAAGATAAGGGGCACAGCGGACTCGCGGCACGCGGCAGCAATCGCGCAGCCCTCGTCGGGCGCAAGGTCGGCCGCAGAAGCCTCAGCCGCCGGCGCTTTCCACACCTGAAACGAGAAGGATGCTCCACCGCACGAGAAGCGGCGCGTCTCGACGGCGCTCATCATCGGATCCCAAAAGCGCATGCCGCGGCGCCATGCTCCACGCAACCGAGAAACGGCGAGCGCGTGCCGCGGAATTCGGCCGGAACCTCAAAATGTGGCACGGATATACGGATTGGGCACGCTTTCGCCTCGGAAATCACCTGAAGAGCCGATGTGTCTCGACATAATCCCAGGTCGCGGTTTTTCTCGGTCGAAACCTTCTGCCCTAACCGTACATTCGTGCCACATTTTGAGAACCGAACCGCGAAACCCCCGCTCGAACCGCCGTCGTCGAACGGGCGCTTACCGCATTCGCCAGATATCCATGCCATCCGCCTTGCCCCCCCCCAACTCGCCGCCTACCGTTACGACCAGTACGGGGCGTAGCGTTCGGGGAGGCCTTCGAGGGGCACGCGCACCTCGACGAGCGAGATGCCCGGCACGCCAAGCGCTTCGTCGTAGGCCGCGTCGAACTCGGCCACGGTTTCCACCAGGCGGTGCGGTACGCCGAACGCCTGGGCGGCGGCGCCGAACTCCACGTCCTGGGGCGTGAGGAACAGCCGCTCGAAGTACGCGTCTTCCGAGCGTTGGGGCAGCATGTCGAAGATGCCGCCGCCGTTGTTGTTCAGCAGCACGATGACGATGCTGCGATCGGGGCCGCCCGACGCGCGCTGCACGCGCAGCTCGCGCTGCAACGCCAGCGCGTTCAGGTCGTGCAGCAGCGTCAAGTCGCCCGTGAGCAGGGTCGTTTGCTCGAAATGCTGCGCGGCGCCCAGCGCCGTGGACACGGTTCCGTCGATGCCGTTCAGCCCGCGGTTGCACAACACCGCCAGCCGCCTGCCGCCCTTCGCATAGAACGTGTCGAGGGCGCGCACGCTCATGGAGTTCGCCGCGAACAGGCACGACCCCTCCGGGGCGCGCTCGGCCACGCGGCGCACGAACGCGCCTTCGAAGCCGGCCTCCACCGCATCCACCGCATCGACGCGCGCGGAGGCCGCGGCGTTCGCCTCCAACCATGCCGCCGCGAAAGCGCGCTGCCGGCCGTCAGCGGCATCTTCGCCGCCGAGGCCCTGCTTCGCCGCCAGCATCGTTTGCGAGAAATCGAGCGGCGTGCAGCGCAGGTGCACGCCGGTGGCGCAGTTGAAATCGCGCGTCTCGAGCGGATCCACCACGATATTGATCGCGCCCGCGTTCGCCAAAAACGCGGTGGCGCGCTTCGACACCGGATAACGGCCGAAGCGGATGACCGCCTCGGGAACCAGTGCATCGAATGGAGCGCCTAGCACGGTGTCGTACCGGTCGATGACCAGCGGGTCGGCGGCGGTGCGCAAGCCCGAAAGCGGATCGGCCAGCAGCGGGTACTCGAACGACTCGGCCCAGGCCAACAGCGCACCCATCTCGTCCGTCGTCGCGCACGACCCCTCGCCCGCCGCCACCAGCACCCGACGACCGCGCAGCAGTTCGAGCACGCGAGCGGAATCCATCGGATCGAGGTAAGTCGACGGATGGATGAGGCGCAGATCGGACGGCGCATTCAACGCGCTTCGGCCGGTTTCGAACAGCCCTTCGACCCGCAGGTCGGGCTTGAGCGGTTCGTCGAACGGGAAGTTGAAGTGCACGGGCCCGCCCAGGCACGCGCCTGCGA
>NZ_DBFEGU010000035.1:0-3025 GCF_048329335.1 Eggerthella sp.
AGGCGGAGAGCATCCTCATCGGCTGACGTTGCCAGGCGTGAGCGCCAGGTGACGAGGATAGAGGCGCCGCGGCGCTTCTTTTTTGGGACTGAGTTAGTAGCAGCTAACTTAAAAACGAGCCAACGGGGGATTGCAGACCCCCGACCGGCTTCGAAGCAGATGGAAAGGCTGATCATGGGAATTCGCATAGCGCTTGCCGGCAACCCGAACTGCGGCAAGACGACGATGTTCAACGATCTGACCGGCGCCAGCCAATACGTTGGCAACTGGCCGGGCGTGACCGTTGAGAAAAAGGAAGGGAAGTACACCCGCGACAAAGACGTGATCATCACGGACTTGCCGGGCGTGTACTCGCTGTCGCCGTACTCTCCCGAGGAGATCGTGACGCGCGACTACCTGTTGGACGGCGGCCCCGACGTCGTCGTGAACCTCGTGGACGCGACGAACCTCGAGCGCAACCTGTACCTGACCACGCAGATCCTCGATCTGGGCGTGCCCGTCGTGGTGGCGCTCAACATGATGGACCTCGTGAAGAAGAGCGGCGACAAGATCGACGTGGCCGGCCTGTCGAAGCAGCTGGGCTGCCCCATCGTCGAGACGACGGCGCTCAAGGGGCACGGCATGGCCGAGCTCATGGAAACCGCCGTCAAGGCGGCGAAGGCCGGCAAGCCCGCCGAGCCGAAGATGCCCTTCGACGCGCAGGTGGAAGAAGCCATCACGAAGATCGAGGGCATTCTGGGCAACCGCGTGTCTCCGGCAACCGCGCGCTGGTTCGCCATCAAGCTGTTCGAGGGCGAGGAGCGCACCGTCGCCAACATGAAGCTCAGCGCCGCCGACCTCAAGGCGGTCGAGGCGATTCGCGAAGAGGTGGAGAACAAGCTCGACGACGATGCCGAGAGCATCATCACGTCCGAGCGCTACAACGCCATCACGCACGTCATCGACAAGACGATGAAGCGCTCGCACAAGGGCATGACCACCACGCAGAAGATCGACCGCGTGGTGACGAACCGTTGGCTGGGCCTGCCCATCTTCGTGGTGGTCATGGCGCTCGTGTACTACCTGGCCATCTCCGTGGGCACGGGCGTGGTCACCGACTGGGCCAACGACGGCATCTCCGGCGACGGCTTCCTGTACACCGGCGGCGCGGCCTACGAAGAGGCCGTGGGCGAATGGGAAGGCGAGCAGGCCAACATCGAAGCCTACCTCGCCGCTGCTGAGGAAGACGGCATCGACGTGGAGGGCGCGACCGCGGCCCTCGAAGCCGAAGAGCCCACCGCTGCCGACGAAAGCGCCCTCGCCGCATTCCAGGAGGATGCCGAGAAGGCCGGCGTCGTCGGCATCGTCGAGGACGAGGAGACCGGCGAATCCGCCGAGGTGGACGCCGCGGCCTTTGCAACCGCCCTCGAAGCTGAAGAGCCCGACGCTTCCGACGGCTCGTGGGGCCTGTGGATTCCCGGTTTGGGAGCGGTCATCGGCAACGCCCTCGAGGCGGTCGACGTCGCGCCGTGGCTGCAGAGCCTCGTGATGGACGGCATCGTCGCGGGCGTCGGCGCCGTGATCGGCTTCATTCCCCAGATGATCATCCTGTTCCTGCTGCTCGCGCTGCTCGAAGGGTGCGGCTACCTGGCGCGCGTCGCGTTCATCATGGACCGTGTCTTCCGCCGCTTCGGCCTGTCGGGCAAGAGCTTCATCCCGATGCTCGTCGCGTCCGGCTGCGGCGTGCCCGCCGTCACGGCCACGAAGACCATCGAGAACGAGAAAGACCGTCGCATGACCATCATGACGACGACGATGATCCCCTGCGGCGCGAAGATGCCCATCATCGCGCTCGTGTTCGGTGCCATCGCCGGCGGCAACACCGAGGCTACCTGGTGGATCGCCCCGCTGTTCTACTTCCTGGGCGTCATCGCCATCATCATCTCCGGCATCATGCTGAAGAAGACCAAGATGTTCGCCGGCCCCACCTCGCCGTTCGTCATGGAGCTTCCTTCCTACCACATGCCCACGGTGAAATCCATCCTGATGTCCACGTGGGACCGCATCAAGGGCTACATCGTCAAGGCAGGTACGATCATCTTCCTGTCCACCATCGTCATCTGGCTGCTCATGAACTTCGGTGACGCGGGCGAGGGCTTCGGCTTGCTCGATACCGAGATGGACGACTACATCCAGTACAGCCTCATGGCGGGCCTGGGCAACGGCATCGGCTGGATCTTCGCGCCGCTTGGCTTCGGAGACTGGCAGGCAACCGTCACGTCCATCACCGGCCTCGTGGCGAAGGAGAACGTCGTCGCCACCGTCGGCATCCTGACCAGCCTGGGCGATGTGGGCGAAGCCGATCCCACCATGTGGGCCGCGTTCGCCGCCCTCTTTGCGGGCTCGGTGCCGGCCATCCTCGCCTTCTGCGCCTTCAACCTGCTGTGCGCGCCGTGCTTCGCCGCCATCGGCACCATCTGGCGCGAGATGGGCACCGCGAAGTGGACCTGGTTCACCATCGGCTACATGACCATCTTCGCGTGGTGCGTGGGATTGATGTTCTACCAGTTCGGCGGCTTGCTTACCGGCGAGATCGGCTTCAACGTGTGGACGGTCGTGGCCATCGTGGTCCTGGCCGGCATGCTGTTCCAGATTTTCCGCCCCATGCCCACCTTCGACAAGAAGAAGGACAAGGTCGCGGGCGAGCTTGAAGCCGAGGGCAGCGTCGCGTAGGCGAAGCGGCTTCGGGCCCGAGGGAACCCCCTCGGGCCTGTGCCCCGATGTTCCGAGAAAGGACGCGCTATGTTTGGTTTGGAGTTCACGCCGTCTACGGTGGTCGTCGCGCTCATCGTGCTGGCGCTCGTGTTCCTCGCGGTTCGCCGCTTGGTGCGCAACGGCATGTGCGATTGCCATACGGGAGACGACGCGCACGGCGGATGCGCCGGAGGATGCGGCGGCTGCTCGGGCTGCGGCGCTGCCAGCGCCATGGTGGCCGACATGCAGAAGCGAGCCGCTGCGGAGTCGCACCGCTAACCGCCCCATACGC